>NZ_JBBMEU010000020.1:0-35000 GCF_040096415.1 Megasphaera intestinihominis | reverse complement strand
AGAACATCCAAACAGAATTATCAAAAGAGGACGTAGAAGCTAATTTCGACCAGCTCTTCTTGACGGCCGATTTTCCGGAACCGGCATTAGAAGAGCGCGTGGCCGTATTAGAAAACGCTATTGCGGAGATGGCAAGTGAGGTGGTAAGCAATGGCTAAGTTTTGGGCACTCCAAGTGATCATGCGCCGTGTCACACTCGATAAAGTGCCGGCCAAATATCGCGATGCAGTTGTAAAAATCTTACAAGACATGGACGCAGAATACAAATAGAATCGAGGTTTATATGAATGACGATGAATTAATAGATCGTTTGGGGCGGATCGAAGCCCAGCTTACTGATCTTAATCGCGAAGTAGTCCAAGCGATTGAATCCAGCAAATCAGCACACCACAGGATCGATGATTTGAAGCATGATATTTGTTGGACGCTAGGGACAAGTGTAACCGTAGTTGGTATTTTTGCATCCACATTAACAGCTGTCTTACAGCGTATATAGGGGGCGGCGCTATGAAAGAAAAAATAACCCAGCTCGGTCAGTGGGGCCAGAAGCACTGGCTCCAATTAATCATCATTATGAGCATCCTTATGATGATATTTTTGTTCCTTGTGCTGTTCAGCTGGCTTTTCGGCTACTGGAGTAACGCACTAAGGGGGACACACTTTGAATTAATGAGCTGTTGGAGCGGCGTGACGGCCGTTATCGGTGGTATCGCTACCGTCGTCGGCCTTGGTAAAGCCTGTTGGACGAAATACGGCTATGACAGCCGTTTCAACTCCGCGCCACACGTAATGCCGGTACAACCGCAAAACGCGCCTACAGCGGCGAATAGCGTGGAAAAAGTAAAGGAGAAATGAGATATGATTCGAGGATTTGACGTATCCCAAGCACAGGGATACTTAGACGCCGATTTTTGGCAGGCCGCCGCCGATAGCGGTTGTAAATTTGTCTATGTACGCTGTTCCTGGGGTAACGGGCACGAAGACGAACAGTTCCGCCACAATGTCCAGATGGCGCATGAATACGGCCTTAAGGTCGGCGCTTATCACTATGATTATTCGCTCACGCCGGACGTCACAGCGGACCACGCACGGAAATGCGCGGCTATCATTGCCGACGCGGGCGTCCTGCTGGAACTGCCGGTATTCTTTGATTTGGAAGACGCTGACCATTGGAAAGAAAGAAATAGCTATGATTTCACCGGCGAAACAGCGACAGCCCAGTGTCAGGCATGGATTGACAATATTGGCCTGGGAACGGGCGTCTATGCATCCTACGGCTGGCTGGAAGACCGTGTATCCGACAGATGGGGCAACGGCGGGTCCACGCCGATTGATTGGCGTGCCTTAAACTGCTCAACCTGGAACGCGGAATGGGGCGACGTCGACGACATTAAAGCTTTTGTCTGGCAGGATACTGACAAGCTGCCGATTGGGGGCCAGCTCATCGACGGCGACTATATGTATGCAGATAACCTTTTCGACGACTAACAGGAGGCGATCCCCTTGTATCTTCCACATCTAAAAGAGGAGGTTGATAAGATTGCCGAAAATAAAAAGACCCTTATTGTATCTTGCGTTGTCCTTGTCCTTGTGTTCGCCTTTGGCTGGCTTTTGTGCCGATACTACGACGGCCGCGCCCGTGAAGACAGTGCAGATGTCACTCGAACAGTACAATCAGTTAAAGACGACAATCAGAGAGCAAGAGAAAACGTTAGCACAGCTACAGAGCAGATTAGACAAGCTGGACAGCAACTCAACAGCCTTGCAGAATCAATTGACGCAAGCGAAAGAACAGTTGACGACAACAAGGCAGTCATTGACGACAGCCGACAGCTCATTGAGTCAAGCCAGCGAAGCCTTGAACAAGCAGAGTCAATCCTTAGCGACATTGACAGAGCAAATCAACTCAATGACTAAGAAGGAAGCCGGGCTGACCCGGCAACGTGATACGTGGGCCGTCGTAGCCGGGGCCTTGGCTGTCGGCTGTTTGATAAAATAATATCGCATTATGTAACAAGCCCCTGGTCACGAGCGTGGCCGGGGGCTATTTTTTTATTTTATACGTATAAAACTATTGACTTTCTACGTATATATGTTATAATATAATCAAGGAAGGGGAAAACAAGACCTTCCAAAATAAATCTTGAGAGCGCACCGTAAGGAAGTCGCCAAGGAGGAAAATTATGGCTACATATTTCGACATCAGCTCTTTACCGTTAGTAAACGACGTAGATGAAAACAAAGTTTCCGAAATCAAAAAATCTATTTTAAAGAACGGCTGGAAAGGCGCCCCGATTCTGTACACGAATATGGGCCTTGTAACCGGCAGTCACCGGCTCGCCGCTCTTCGCGAAATCGAAGAAACGGAAGACGATGATGATGTCTTATTTGAAGACGTCGCTGAAGACGTCACAGACATCGTCAACGATTACTGCGAAAAAAATGATATGACGTGGGACGAACTTGATTTCTCGTACTTAAGAGAAATATTTGCAGGTACATGGGTGGAAGAATATGAAATCAGAGAATGGTAATTTATTTGGCGGTCAGAAATGGCCGCCTTTCACATAAGGAGGAAAAACTATGAAAAGAACAATTTATATGTCGGAACCGCTCGAACGGCTCGCTGATGAAACACGCGGAGACAGCCGCCGCACAAGCGGTTTTTCTCGTCGGCTAGGGGAGATTGTTGAAAGGTATCAGATTATGCTTGATTTAGATACCCTGCCAGAGCTGACAGAAACAGAATTGGCAATCATGGGTGAAGTGCTGTGCGGAGCCGTTATTGACCGGCGCAAAATCCGTGGCCTGCATCTTGACGTGCTGGATGCAACCACCGGATCCGATGATAATCGGAAGCAGCTGTCGGGAAAAATCGAAGCATTGACAGCTGGTCAGCGCCTGGTACTCGTGGAAAGCCTTGGCTTATGAGAAAGAGCGACATAAGAATTGGGACTAAATTTGGCTACTGGACCGTTATCGAGCCACCAGATGCTACCCGGCATGATTATGTACGATGCCGTTGCATTTGCGGTAAAGAAAAAATGATTTACGTTTATAATTTGCTCCAGGGGAAATCTCTTTCGTGCGGATGTAAGCGGAAAGAGGGAGACAGCCTGGTACTTAAAGACGGGCGTAAATTGACGGCCAAAGTACACCGGCAACACGTAGCTATTAAATACGCCGGATTTGGGCGGGAAATTAATAGGAATAACAGTACTGGAGTTCCTGGAGTGTCTGTCTTTAGAAATGGCCAATACCGGGCTTATATAAGTGTTGGCCGAAAGCAGATTCATTTAGGATTTTTTGACAAATTGGATGACGCTAAAGCGGCCAGAAAAGCAGCGGAACAGCGATACTTTGCAGACCGGCAAGAAAAAGCAGATGCGCTAAAAAAGAAGCTCAAAAAGGACAGCTCGAAATGAGCTGTCCTCTCCATCCTCACAACACAAAATACATTCGAGAACATTCGTTTTCTGTTGGCATTGTAATAGACGCGCAATATACAAAAATGCTGGCAGGCCGCTTCCTGCCTTAAATTTCAGTTCTCGAAACGTTAATATTTTTTCAAGATATTTTCGTCAAACCTATGCCATTAAAAGAGGCTGTCGCATGTGCGACAGCCTCTTTTTGAGTATCAAGTTTGCAGTTTGTAGTTGTTAGTGAAGGCTTTTAAATTTAAAACCATTTTCTACAAACTACAAACTCCGTACTAAAAACTATAAAATAAAAGAGGCTGTCTTCATATGACAGCCCCTTTTTGAACCCGTCCCGCCACTAGCCCAAGCGGCCTAAAGATGTTAAAATGGATAGGAAATAAGCTGTTTGCTGTGTGAAGGGGGAATCTGCATGTTTACGTATTATATGCCGACGAAGGTATTTTTTGGAAAGGGCTGTATCGCTCAGTCCGGCGAAGTGCTGGCTGATCTGGGACGCAAGGCGCTGCTGGTCACGGGGCGTCATTCGGCCAAGGTGAATGGGTCCCAGGCTGCCGTCGTGGAAAAGCTGGATGAATTGGGGATTTCCTGGTTCCTTTTTGATGAGGTCGAAAATAATCCGTCTGTAGCGACGATCCGCAAGGCCGCTGCTTTTGCTATGGAAGAGGGCGTCGATTTCGTCATCGGTATCGGCGGCGGTTCGCCCATGGATGCGGCCAAGGCCATCGCCCTGGTCTGCACGCAGGAGCAGGAGCTGGATGATGAACAGTTGTTTACCGGCCCGTACCGCAAGCCCTTGCCCATCGTCGCCGTACCGACGACGGCCGGGACGGGCAGTGAAGTGACCAAGGTCAGCGTCCTGACCAATCCCAAGGCCGGGACCAAGCAGTCCATCAATACGCCGCTCATTTTCCCGGTCTATGCCTTTGCCGACCCGGCCTTTACGGACAGTGTGCCCGAAGCCGTCACCATTGATACGGCCATTGATGCCTTGTCCCATGCCATCGAAGGCTATATGTCCACGGCGTCGACGCCCATGAGCGATGTCTGGGCCGAAGAAGCCATGCGTTTCCTCGGCGTCCATTTGACGGACCTCAAAGGCGACGTTTCGCCTGTCGTCCGGGAAGACCTGCTCTATGGCTCGACCCTGGCAGGCATCACCATTGCCCAGACGGGGACGACCATGGTCCACAGCATGGGTTATATGCTGACCTATTATAAGGGACTCAGCCATGGCCGGGCCAATGGCCTGCTCTTGCCGGCGTACATGAAGCTCATGGAAGAAACGATGGCCGATAAGGCGGAAAAGGTCTGGGCTATCCTGGGCCTGTCCGGTGCCGGCGATTTTGCGGCCCTTATGCAGGATCTCATGGGCGATACCGTCGATTTGAGCGACGAAGAAATCGAAAAATTCGTCACCCTGACCTTGCCGACAGGCGGTGTCCAGCGGACGCCATATGCCGTCACGGCGGAGCTGCTCACTCGTATTTATCAGCAGTTGGCTGGGACACATAAATCGTAAAAGCGTAATTGCCGTATGACGATAGCGCTTTTTGAGTTCGCAGTTTTTAGTTTTTAGTTTGTAGTGAGGGCAAAAATTTAAAACCCAATTTCTACAAACTACAAACTCTATGCTATAAACTATTAAAAGTAGGAGGATTTTCATGGCAGAATTATTAGCCCCGGCAGGCTCTTTAGAAAATGTACTCACGGCCATTGACGCCGGTGCCGATGCCGTTTATTTTGGCGGGAAAGGCTTCAATGCCCGCAAATTTGCTCATAATCTCGACGATGCTGAAATCGGACAGGCTGTCCGGACGGCTCATTTATTTGGTGTAAAAGTCTATGTCACAGTCAACATCCTCATGGCAGACACGGAATTAGAGGCTTTGTCGGCCTATTTGCAGCTCCTCGACTCATTCGGCGTCGATGGCATCATCGTCCAGGACCTGGCCGTAGCCGCTTTGGCCCGGAAAGTCGCGCCGAATCTGCCGCTCCACGGCAGTACGCAGATGACTGTGGCCGACTTGGACGGCGTCCGTTTCCTTGAGGCCAATGGCTTCACCCAGGCTGTATTGTCCCGCGAGTTGTCGGCGCAGGAAATCCGTTTCATCGCTTCTCAGTCGTCCATTCCCATTGAAGTCTTCATCCACGGTGCGTCGTGCATGGCCTATTCCGGCCAGTGCCTGATGAGCAGCTTCCTCGGCGGCCGCAGCGGCAACCGCGGTGCCTGTGCCCAGCCCTGCCGTCAGCCTTATACGCTGCTCTGCGATGGCCAACCTGTCATGAAACACGAGGCCTATGTCCTCAGCCTGAAGGATTTGAAATCCCTCGATTATATCGACGACTTGCTCGATGCCGGCGTCACGTCCTTTAAAATCGAAGGCCGCATGAAGGGCGATACGTACGTCCGGACCGTCGTTTCGGCGTACCGCAGGGTCATCGATGCCCATTACCAGAGCCCGCAGCAGCGCAAGGCCGCCCATCACGAAGCGGCAGCCCTCCTGGAAGGCGCCTTTAACCGCAGTTATCAGGCCGATTTCCTGGGAGATTCCGTCAGCCGCCGCACGTTGACCGAACGCAATCCGTCGGGGCGGCAGACGGCTGATGACATGGCCGGCGGATTGACGCGGAAACTTTCCATCTATGGCCATGTCGACACGGAAGACCAGGGGAACCTGCGCCTGACCTTGTGGGATGAAAATGGCCATACCGCCTCGGCCGTAGCCGATTTCCAGCCTGAACCGGCCCGCCAGCGGCCGGCAACGGCCGATTACGTCCAGGGCCAGCTCGGCCGCCTGGGCGATACGCCCTTTGCCCTGGCCAGTGTGACCGTGTGGGATGAAACGCGCATGATCCCGGCCAGTGTCCTGAACGGCCTGCGCCGTCAGGCCGTTCAGGCTTTGACCGAGGCCATCCTGGCGGATTACCCGCGGCCGGCAGCCGGAAAGGCCCGGCAGCGGCAGGCTCCGGACAGGCAGCCTGGGGACAAGGAGGCCATGCAGCTCGTCGTCCGCTGTGACAGTGTCGACGGCGTCGTCGCCGCCGCGGACCAGGGTGCCGACGTCATCATCTTTGGCGGCGAATCGTACCATCATCATCCCTTCGGCACCAAGGCCTGGCAGGCCGCCGTCCAGGCCGCTCATGAACAGGGCGCGGCGCTGTGGGCCGGTACGCCGCGTATTGTCCGCGAAGAGAACCGGCTGGTCGTCCAGAACGAACTGGAACGGGCCATCACGGCCGGCGTCGATGGTATCTATGCCGGTGCCATGGCCATTTTCGCCATGATAGCCGACTTGAATATTACCGTGCCCGTCCGGGCCGATTGGTCCCTCAATATCTTTAACAGCCAGGCGGCCCGGGCCTATGCGTCCTTGGGCTGTACGGCCATTACGGCGTCTGTCGAAGCGACACTGCGCCAGCTGAAGGAAATGGTCCGCCAGAGCGGCTGTCCCATCGAAGCCGTCGTCCAGGGCCGGGCCGAAATGATGGTCACTGAGTCCTGCGTCATTTCGTCCTTTGCCGGCAAGGGCCAGAAGAAAGGCTGCCCGGGCGTCTGCAACCGCGGTGCCTATGCCCTGCGGGACCGCCGGGACGAAACGTTCCCTGTCGTCACCGACCAGTATTGCCGCAACCACATCCTCAACAGCCGGGATCTGGATATGGCGCCGTACTATAAAGACCTGTGCCGCGCCGGCATCGCCGCCATCCGCATCGAAGGCCGCGGCCGCACGCCGCAGTGGATCGGCCAGCAGGTCAGCCGGTACCGCCGCCTCTGTGACGGTACGGAAACGATGCTCTTAGGCAGGGAAGACCAGACCGTGACGCGCGGTCATTTCTTCCACGGAATCTTATAACAACAGGAGTAATGCCATTTATGAATAAAAGAAGTATGAGGATTTTGGGATTCTACCAGGTCCAGAACCTGCTGGTCCGCCTGGCCCCGTCCCGGTTGTCTAAAGAAATCGCCCGCCGCCTGAGACCGGTGAACGATGGCGATGTCATTGAAAAGAACCTGACCGATACGGAAGAAGCCGTCCGCTGCATGCAGACGGAAACGAGTACGCCCTTCGGCGGCATCGTCGATATCCGTCCGTCCCTGGAAAAGGCCAAGCGCGAAGTGACCCTCGATTCCCATGAATGTATCGATATCTGGAATAACCTCCAGCATTATGGGGAAATCCGGTCGTTCTTCGCCGAACGGGGGGCTGAGTATCCCCAGCTGGCCGAACAGGCTGAGGTCATCGGCGATTTTTCCCAGCTTTCTCATTCTTTCGCCACTGTCTTTGACAACAACCGCCAGATCCGCGACAATGCGTCGCCGGAATTGATGCGCCTGCGCAGCCGTATCGTCGAACTGGAACGGCAGACCAAGCGCTATGTCAATAATGTCCTGCAGAACAAGGAATACCAGAAGTATTTCCAGGATGCCCTGGTCACAGTGCGCAACAACCGCTATGTCATCCCCATCAAGCAGGAATACCGCCATGCCTTTCCCGGCATCGTCCACGATACGTCGGCCAGTGGTTCGACGCTCTATGTCGAACCGCTGGCCATCGTCAATGCCAACAACGACCTGCAGGCCGCCCGCATTGGCGAAACGAAGGAAATCGAACGCATTTTCCGCCGCCTGACGGCCAAAGTGCAGCAGCAGTACAATGACTTGTATGACAGCACGAAGTGTGTCGGTCAGCTGGAATTCGCCTTTGCCAAGGCCCAGTTAGCCTTGAAGATGAAAGCCTGCCGTCCGGCTATTTCCAAGACGCGGGAAATCAGGCTTATCCAGGCCCGCCATCCCCTCATCGACGCCAAGCACGTCGTGCCCAATACCATCGTCATCGGCGGCGATTACCGCATCCTGCTCATTACGGGCTCCAACACGGGTGGCAAGACCGTTTCCATGAAGACCCTGGGCCTTTTGGTCCTCATGCATCAGGCCGGCCTGTTCATCCCAGTCGGCGAATCGTCGGAACTGCCCGTCTTCCGCGACGTCTTTTCCGACATCGGCGACGAACAGGATATTTCCCAGAACCTGAGTACCTTTTCCAGCCATATGAAGCAGCTCATCTACATCCTCAAGCACTGCGGGCCGGAAGACCTCATCCTGGCAGACGAACTCGGTTCCGGTACGGACCCGGCCGAAGGCAGTGCCATCGCCATTGCCATCCTCGATGCCTTTTACCAGAAAGGCTCGTATGTCATGGTCACGACCCATTACAATGACCTCAAGAACTATGCCTATAATACGCCGGGCATCGAAAACGGCCACGTCGAGTTCGATATGGAAACGCTGAAGCCGACGTACAAGCTGCGCATCGGCTCGGCCGGCAGTTCCCACGCCTTCAGCATCAGCGAACGCCTGGGCATGCCCAAGGATATCCTGGAAAAAGCCAAAGACCTGCGCAGCAAGGCTCAGGACATGAATATGGAAAAAGTCCTGACCCAGCTCAATGCACAGGCCAAAAAGATGGACGAAGAACAGGCGGAACTGGAATACCGCCTGCGCGAAGCGCGGAAACTGGAAGACGATTTGCGCAAAGAAAAGGACAAGGTCACGTCAAAGCGGCAGGATATCATCGACGCCAGCCGCCGCGATGCCGTCGACCTCAAGCGCAACCTCCGCGTCGAAGCCGAAAAGATTATCCGCGAGCTGAAGGCCCAGTCCAAGGAGGGGACGGACCGGGAAAAGGCCAAGGCCATCGACAAGGCCCGCCGGGCTATCCAGCAGATTTCCCTGCCTGAAGCGGAAAAGCCCCAGCGCGACCCTGTCGACCTGTCGAAATTGAAAGTCGGCCAGCAGGTCTTCGTCAACAACCTGGACAGCGTCGGCACGGTCGAAGACATCGGCAGCAAACAGCTGACCGTCTCCGTCCGGGGCATGACGGTCCGGGTCAAATTCAAAGACGTCAGTGCGCCGTACCTGGACGAATTGAAGAAAGAACAACAGGCCGAAAAGAAAGCCGCTGCCGCCTCGTCGTACCGGCCTATCCGCACGTCCAGCGTGGCCACGGAATTGAACATCATCGGCAAGACCTTCAGCGAAGCCCTGCCGGAAGTAGAACGCTTCCTCGACCAGGCCCTGGCTGCCGGCTTCAGTCCGGTCAAGATCATCCACGGCAAGGGCAGCGGTGCCCTGCGCCGTCAGATCCACGCCTTCCTCGACGACCAGCCCTTCGTCAAGAAATACCAGCTCGACGACGTAGAAGGCGGTGGTGCCGGCGTCACCCTGGTCTATTTCTAAGGAAAGTGGGGGGCTGTCGCACGAAGGTTTTTGCCATCATGCAAGACCCCTCTTACTTTATAGTTTGTAGTATGGAGTTTGTAGTTTGTAGAACGGAGTTTATAGTTTGTAGGGGACGCCCGTGGGCGGCCCGCCCCTACAGAAAAAGGAGCTGTCTTCGTACGACAGCTCCTTTTTTCATGTAATATTTCCTATGCTGACTACGCCATCACCATGGTCGATGAAATCGAAAAGGGCCATCACATCAATCAGCGCATCAGCGTCGTCGGGGCCTAAGTATTCCTGGATCTCCTAAAAAAGAAGCAGCCCACCTTGTCGTAACCACCGTATCGCAGTGGCTGCGGCAACATGAGCCGATAGAAGTCGTCTTCAACGTTTTTACCGAGGAAGACCGGATAATATATGAACGAGAACTAGTGGAAAAAGGGGAATAGTAGATTGTGCGGTAGGGGTCGCCGCGTGGGCGACCCGCTGGGCATTTGGAAACGCTCTCCCCGAGTTGGAAAATCGCTCATATTCTGGGGCGGGTTTGCCACGTGCAAGCCCCTACTAGAACAGCATCTGGAAGTGGATGCGGGTCATTTCGTGGGGGTCCGGGCTGCCGGTCTTGGCCTGGCTGGCGAAGGACTGCATGACGCTGAATTTCAGGTTCTTGGCGACGATGTAGTCGGCACCGATGCCCCAGCTGCGCTGGTTGTCCATGTCGCTGGAGAAGCGCCACGTGAAGGGGTTGCCGCCCATGAAGGAGCCGGCGATATATTTGGCAAAATAGTCTTCACCCGAACTGTGGTTGGACTGATGAAGGCGGTTGTAGTAGAAACCGGCTTCGGAACGGGCGGCCTTGCCGCCGCCGAAGAAGGCGTCGATTTCACCGTAGCCCGTCTTCAGGCCATCCGTACTGAAGTGATCCGAATGGGCGGCGTCGGAAATCGGCTTCACTGTATCGACACCGGGTTTCTTGCCGTCTTTGAATTTGCCGTAGCCTGTGGTGATGGCCAAGTTATCGTTGTGATAGCGCAGTTCGGCGCCGTCGAGGGCATCGAAGTACTGCAGGCCGTAGGCGTCGCGGCCGATGCGGTAGACGTCATTGCGGCCGACGCTGAGTTCCCAGTTCTTGCTGCCGAAGTTGTAGTCCACTTTGGCCAAATCGACATAGGGATTATTGCCTTCGTCAGAAGCGGCTGCCAGGGTACAGACTACTTGTTTCTTCACGAATAAAAGACCTTCTTTCTTCTCATTCTTTTTGCGTATGCAGAAAAGTGCATAAAATTATACACTGCCTCTAGTATACTACGATGTGTTATGACTGTGTGTCAAATGAGAAGGAAGTTTACCTTTTCTTTATAATTTTACGTGACTGAAGACTTCGCCAATCGGGTCGTGGAGGACCAGGTCGGCGGCGCTGTCCATGTCGGTGCTCGACTTGTTGATGAGGACCAGTTTATGGCCGCGGTAGTAGCGGACCAGGCCGGCAGCGGGGTAGACGACGAGGCTCGTGCCGCCGATGATGAGCATGTCGGCGTGGCTGATGTAGTACAGGGACTGTTCGATGACGTCGTTGTCCAGGCCTTCTTCATAGAGGACGACGTCGGGCTTGATGGTGCCGCCGCAGGCGTCGCACTTGGGGATGCCTGTGGAATTCTTCATGTATTCGGCGTCGAAGAATTTGTTGCAGTGCATGCAGAAGTTGCGGTGGACGCTGCCGTGCAGTTCCAGGACATTCTTACTGCCCGCTTTCTGGTGCAGGCCGTCGATGTTCTGGGTGACGATGGCTTTCAATTTGCCGGCTTTTTCCAGTTCGGCCAGCTTGATGTGGGCCATGTTGGGCTGGGCGTCGAGGGCCAGCATCTTGTCGCGGTAGAAGCGGTAGAATTCTTCCGTGTTGTCCATGAAGAAGGAGTGGCTGAGGATCGTTTCGGGCGGGTATTTATAGTGCTGGTTATACAGGCCGTCGGTGCTGCGGAAATCGGGGATGCCGCTTTCCGTCGATACGCCGGCGCCGCCGAAGAAGACGATGTTATCGGAATTTTTTACCATGTCGACGAATTTTTCAATATTTGTCATCGTAATTACCCCTTTCATACATTGTAGGTGTCTTTCAATAACTGCAGGCCCGACGGGGTGCGGAATACCTTGTCGCGGAAGGTGGCAATGGCTTCCGGTTTCAGCTGGTCTTCGTAGGCGTTGACCAGGAAATCGGCTTCCAGGAGTATCTGGTAGTCCAGTCCGTCGACACCGTCGTAGGTGTGATGGTGGGCGATGAGGAAGCAGACCCGGTCGATGAGCTTTTCGTCAGCACCGAGTTCTTCCAGGATAGCCCTGGCCGGGGCGGGTCCTTCGATTTCCTGATATTTGCCCGACGAGGAACCGTATTTTTCTTCGGCTGCGTGGATGCCGATGTCGTGGAGGACGGCAGCCGTGCGCAGGATGTCCTGCTGGTCTTCGGGCAGTCCTTCCAGGCGGCCGATGGTGTCGGCATAGGCGTAGACCTTGAGGAAATGATGGATGCGCCGGGCATCGCCGTGGTCGAAGGCGATAGCCTTCTGTATTACTTGTTCAATAGCTGTCATGTAAATCCCTGCCTTTCTGTTTCATTATACTACAGGGCCGGGAAGATAGGAACGGCCTGATACAAACCATCCATAGCCTATTGACAGATTATCACATCATACCGTATCCTTTTTATAGGACTTTTTTTAATTTTTATTTATATTTTTATTTTTATGGTAAGGATGTGATTCTATGATTATGGCTGTCCTGAACTACCTCGATGATGTCCTTTATTATCCTATCTTAATGGTCATCCTCATTGCAGCCGGCCTTATTTTTTCCTGGAAGACGCGCTGTGTCCAGCTGCGCCTGTTCCCGGAAAGTATCCGCGTCGTCATGGAAAAACCGACGGAAGCCGGGAAAGTATCGTCTTTCCAGGCCCTCATGGTTTCGACGGCGTCCCGTGTCGGTACGGGCAATATCATCGGCGTCTCGACGGCAATCTGCCTGGGCGGTCCCGGTGCCGTTTTCTGGATGTGGCTTCTGGCCATCATCGGCGGGGCTACGGCCTTCATTGAAAGCACGCTGGCCCAGATTTACAAGCGCCGCAATCCCCTGGGCCACAGCTACGGCGGTCCGGCCTACTACATTGAAACGGCCATGCACAAGCGCTGGCTCGGCGTCCTCTTCGCCTTTTCCCTGATCGTGACTTATGCCGGCGGCTTCAACCTGCTCTGCTCGTTCAACATGCAGTCGACGTTCCTGGTCTACAGCTTCTACGACCCGACGACGACGCCGTGGATCATCGGCGCCATTTTTGCGGCTCTCGTCGCCTACTGCCTCATCGGTGGCGGCCAGCGCATCATCAAGGTCACATCGGTCCTGGTTCCGCTCATGGGCGGCATCTATATCCTGGCAGCGCTCATCGTCATCGTCTTCCACATTACCAGCCTGCCGCAGGTCTTCGCCATGATCTTCGCCGATGCCTTCGACTTCCAGTCCATCCTCGGCGGCGTGTCCGGCTCCTGCATGGTCTACGGTATCAAGCGCGGCCTCTATTCCAACGAAGCCGGTATCGGTTCGGCCCCGAATGCAGCAGCCGCAGCCGATGTCAGCCATCCGGTCAAACAGGGCCTGGTCCAGATGCTGTCGGTCTTCATCGATACCCTCCTGGTCTGCAGTGCTACGGCTTTCATGGGCCTCTTCTCGGGCGTGCCCATCACTAAGGAAGTAGCCGGTGCGGCTTACGTCCAGAATGCAGCTACGGCCGTCTTCGGCGGCTTCGGTCCGCTCCTGATTACGATCTGCATGCTGCTCTTCGGTTTTTCCACGCTCATCGGCAACTTGTTCTATGTCGATAACTGCATCCGCTTCATCCACAAGGGCGCGCCGTCCCACGGCTTCGTCAATACTTTCCGCATTGTCTGCGTCCTCGTCGTCTTCGTCGGCGCCGGCATGTCCATGGCCGCTGTCTGGGATATTGCCGATATCCTCATGGCCGTCATGTGCTTCATCAACATCCCGGCCTGCTTCATCCTGGGCAACACGGCCGTCAAGGCCATGCGCGACTACCAGCAGCAGAAGAAGGAAGGCAGGAACCCTGTCTTCAAGGCGGCTTCCATCGGCATTGATGAAAGTACGGTCCAGTATTGGAAGTAAGCCTCTTGACAAATGGGGGATAAGCCTTTACAATACGTCTATGTACAAGTAATTGTCACAAAAAAATGAAAAGCGATGAACAAGACGGCCAGTGTCGCCTGTGCCTTTTCAGCGAACCGGGGATAGTGAGAGCCCGGCAAAGGCCGCATGCTGGCGGATCACTTGGGAGCTGCAGCTGCGAACCAGCTGCCGGGTCGCGTCGTTATTGCGCGTCAAAGTGGCTGCTCCGGCAGTCAATAGGGTGGTACCACGGTGATTACGTCTTCGTCCCTTTTTGGGACGGAGACGTTATTTTTTTTCACAGATTCAGAGGAGGAAACACAATGGATTACGGTAAGACTTTACATCTGCCTCAGACCGATTTCCCCATGCGCGGCAACTTGCCGAAACGGGAACCGGATTTTTTGAAATTCTGGCAGGACAACAAGATTTATGAAAAACGCTTGAAGAAACGGGACGGTGCGCCCAAGTTCATTCTTCACGACGGTCCTCCGTATGCCAATGGCAAGATCCACATCGGCCATGCATTGAATAAAGTATTAAAAGACATTATCCTCAAATATAAGACCCAGCAGGGCTGCTATACGAAATACGTTCCCGGTTGGGATACGCACGGCCTGCCTATCGAACACGCCGTCATCAAAGATACGGGCCTGAACCGCCACGAAATGGCCCCCCTCGACTTGCGTGCCAAATGCCGTGACTACGCCCTGGCCCGCGTGGAAGAACAGAAGAAAGACTTCATCCGCCTCGGCGTCCTCGGTGACTGGGACCATCCGTACCTGACGCTGCGCAAGCCCGTCGAAGTCGCTCAGATCGGCGTCTTCGGGGAAATGGCCAAGAAAGGCTACATCTACAAAGGCCTGAAGACCGTTTACTGGTGCCCGCACTGCGAAACGGCCCTGGCTGAAGCTGAAATCGAATACAAGGATGATAAATCCTTCTCCATTTACGTCAAATTCAAGTCCGTCGACCTCAGCTGCCATATGCCGAAAGGTGCCGATCCGGACAAAGTCTTCGCCCTCATCTGGACGACGACGCCGTGGACCATTCCCTGCAACGTCGCCATCAGTGCCAACGAAAACTTTGAATACGTCTGGGTACGCATCGGCGACGAATACCTGCTCATGGCCAAAGACCTGGTCGAACCGACCATGAAAGCCGGCAAAGTCGACGACTACGAAGTCCTGCCCGACGTCATGACGGGCAAACAGCTCGAAGGCCTGGTCTTCAAGCATCCCTTCTATGACCGTAAAGTCCCCATCATCCTCGGCGACCACGTCACTCTCGAAGCTGGTACCGGCCTCGTCCATACCGCTCCGGACCATGGCCAGGACGACTTTGATGTTTGCAAAAAATATGCTGCCTGGGGCCTCAAGCCGCTGGGCACAGTCGACGGCACGGGCCGTTACACCGACAAGGTTCCCGGCTTTGAAGGCCAGTTCGTCTTCGATACGAACGTACCGGTCATCAAGAAACTGGCTGAACTGGGCGCCCTCTTTGCCAAGAGCACGTTCCGCCATCAGTATCCGCACTGCTGGCGCTGCAAGGAACCGATCATCTACCGTGCTACGGAACAGTGGTTCGCTTCGGTCGACGGCTTCCGCCAGAAAGCCCTCGATGCCATCGACACGGTCAAATGGATTCCGTCCTGGGGCCATGACCGCATTTACAATATGATCCACGACCGCGGTGACTGGTGCATTTCCCGTCAGCGTGTCTGGGGCGTGCCGATTCCTATCTTCTACTGCGAAGACTGCGGCGAACACATCATCAACGATGAAACCATCGCTCATTTGCAGAAGATGTTCGCCAAAGAAGGCTCCGATACGTGGTGGATGCACGACGTCAAGGAACTCATGCCGGAAGGCTATAAATGCCCGCACTGCGGCGGCACGCACTTCCGCAAGGAAACGGATATCATGGACGTCTGGTTCGACAGCGGCTGCACCCATCAGGGCGTACTGAAAAATGACCCGGACCTCGATTATCCCTGCGAAATGTACCTGGAAGGCTCGGACCAGCATCGCGGCTGGTTCAACAGCTCTCTGCTCACGTCGGTTGCCGTCAACGGCTATGCTCCGTACAAATCGGTCCTGACCCACGGCTTCACGGTCGACGGCGAAGGCCGCAAGATGAGTAAATCCGTCGGCAACACCGTCGCTCCCCAGGAAGTCATCGAAAAATACGGCGCTGACGTCCTGCGCCTGTGGGTATCGTCGGCTGACTACCAGGGCGATATCCGCTTGTCGCCGAAGATCCTGAAACAGCTCTCCGACGTCTACCGCAAGATCCGCAACACCTTCCGCTACCTCCTGGGCAACCTGGCCGACTTCGATCCGGCTAAGGATACGATCGCTTACCAGGACATGACGGACCTCGATAAATGGGCTCTCCTGCGTCTGGAACAGGTCTTTGAAGAAGTCACCGATGCTTATGAAAACTACCAGTTCCACGTCATGTACCACGCTATCCACAACTTCTGCACCGTCGATTTGAGCGCCATGTACCTGGATGTCATCAAAGACCGCCTGTATACGGAAAAGGCTGATTCCCATATCCGCCGCAGCGCCCAGTCGGCTATGTACATCATCCTCGATACGCTGGTCAAGATCGTCGCACCGGTCCTGTCCTTCACGGCCGAAGAAGTATGGCAGAACATGCCCGCTGTCGAAGGCAAGGAAGAAAGTGTCCTGCTCACCGATTGGCCCAAGGCTCACAAAGAATATCTCGACGCTGACCTCGATGCCCGCTGGGCTCAGTTCCTGTCGTACCGCCGCGATTTGACGCGTGTCCTCGAAGGCGCCCGTAAGGAACACAAGATCGGCCATGCCCTGGACGCAGCCGTCACCATCTATGCCGATGGCGAAGACTACGATTTCCTCAGCCAGTGGCAGGATCAGCTGGCCACGCTGCTCATCGTCAGCGAAGCCAAACTGGTCAAAGGCGAAGCCCCGGCTGAAGCCGTTGCCGGTGAAGACCACGGCGACATGAAAGTCGTCGTCGCTCCGTCGACAGCTGAAAAATGCGAACGCTGCTGGATCCACAGCGACACTGTCGGCTCGGATCCGAACCATCCGACCCTCTGCGCCCGCTGCGCTGCCGTATTAAGTGAATAAAAGTTTGATATATGAAAAAAGGGACTGTCACACGTGCGACAGCCCCTTTTTTTAGCAGTCAGCGGCTAGCAGTTAGCGGATGGTTTTAAATTTAGTGCTATCCACTAAAAACTACAAATGCTGAGAAATCAACCTCTCAGACCGCCTTTGGCGGCCAGCTCTCCTATGAGGAGAGCCTTTCGTCAAACATCATACATCAAAGGCAAAGAAAACCTACGTGATAACAAAGAGCTTTACATGAGATTTCTTTTTTTTATTGAAAATTTACGGCTTTTGCTTTATAATAAACAAGTGTATTCATACATTATACATTTGTAACATGGAATTAGGGTAGGAGGTTTTATTTATGCATAGTTTATGGAATGCATTGAACCGCATCAGCCTGATCAAGCAGATCATCATCGGCTTGGTCATCGGTATCGCCGTGGCTATGGCTTTCCCGGCAGCAGGGAAGGAACTGGCCTTGCTCGGCGTCATCTTCGTCGGGGCCTTGAAGGGCATCGCCCCGGTACTGGTCTTCGTCCTGGTCGCCGCTGCACTGAGCCGCAAACAGGAAGACCACGAATCGAACATCAAAGATGTCATCATCCTGTATCTCATCGGTACTTTTTTAGCGGCTTTCTTTGCCGTCATGATCAGTTTCGTCTTCCCCCTGACGCTGCAGCTCGACGTATCGGCTGCCAGCAATAAGGCACCGGAAGGCATTGCCGAAGTCTTGACGACGATCCTCAAGAACATCGTCGACAACCCGGTCCACGCCCTGATGACGGGCAACTACATCGGTATCCTCGGCTGGGCCTGCCTGTTCGGCGTTGCCGTCCGCCGCGTCTCCGAATCGTCGAAAGCCGTCCTCGATGACTGTGCCGACGCTGTCACGACCTGCGTCCAGTGGATCATCCGCCTGGCTCCGCTCGGCATCATGGGCCTCGTCGCCGACTCCGTTTCGTCCAACGGCATCGGTGCCCTCATCGGCTATGCTAAATTGCTCTGTCTTCTCTTAGGGTCGATGCTGCTCTTCGCCTTCGTCATCAACCCGATCATCGTCTACGCCAAGATCCACCGCAATCCGTACCCGCTGGTATGGAAATGCGTCAAGACGTCTGGCGTCACGGCCTTCTTTACGCGCAGCTCGGCCGCGAATATCCCGGTCAACCTGTCCCTGGCCAAGGAACTCGGCGTCAATCCCGATACGTATACGGTCACCATTCCGCTCGGTGCGACCATCAACATGTCCGGCGCAGCCATCACCATTTCCATCATGACCCTGGCTGCCGTCCACACCCTGGGCATTTCCGTCGACTTCCCGACGGCCCTCTTGCTCAGCGTCCTTTCGGCCATCGGCGCCTGCGGTGCTTCCGGCGTTGCCGGCGGCTCGCTGCTGCTGATCCCCATGGCCTGCAGCCTCTTCGGTATCTCCAATGATATCGCCATGCAGGTCGTCGGCGTCGGCTTCATCATCGGCGTCCTCCAGGACTCGACCGAAACGGCCCTCAACTCGTCGACAGACATCCTCTTCACGGCAGCTGCCGACTTTGCTCAGCGCGGCTATCCGGAACACCTGGGTGGCGGCCACGAAGTCAGCCATCAAGGGTAGGAACGCCCCTTGGGCGTTCCGCAGGCCGCAGTTCGCAGTCCGCGGTCCGCGTGTAGGGCGCCACGGATTATGACGAATAATGCAGGCCGCCGTTCGCATGTAGGGGCGCCACGTGGGGCGCCCGCCACGGATTATAATGAATAATGCAGTCCGCCGGCCGCAAAAGGACCCTCGCATGACGGTATTCGTCATCATGCGAGGGTCCTTTTCTTGGTCAAAAGCAACCTCTCAGACCGCCTTCGGCGGCCAGCTCCCCTATAAGGGGAGCCGCTAGCCACGGGCCACTAACCACTAAAAAAGGGCCTGTCGCACGAAGGTTTCTGCCATCGTGCGAGGGTCCTTTTTCTTGGTCAAAAACAACCTCTCAGGCCGCTTTCGGCGGCCAGCTCCCCTATGAGGGGAGCCACGAGCCACGAACCACTAACCACGAGCCACTAAAAAAGCGTTGTCCGTCAGGACAACGCTTTTTTCCACCCTTATTTTCCGCTAGCAGCGATGCAGTCATTGAGGTCAGCAATGAGTGCGTCGACGTCGATGCCGTGGGCACCAGCGCCCTGGCCGATGGTTTCAAAGTGAGCAGCCATGCAGCCAATGCAGCCGAGGCCGTACTGCTGGAAGATTTCAATGATCTGCGGATATTTCTGAACGGCTTCAATGATACCCGTGTCTTTTGTAATCTGTGCCATTATTTTTATTCCTCCTTGTCAATTCGTATCCGTACCGTTTTGAAGGAACTTCCGGATTGCATCTATTATATCATACTTTTTTTCATTTGTGCGAGGAAATACTTTTTTCCTCCAAGAGTTGGCCGTCGGGCAGGAAGCTGCGGAAGGTCAGGCTGTCGTCCGTCGCTTCCAGGGTCATGTAATTGTCCGTTTCCGGCTGGGGTGCGACGTATTCGTCGAGGCTGTGCTGTTTCCACAATCCCGGATACTGGACGTTGCCGGCGACGCCGGTGATGAGGTACAGCGGGCCCGATTCATCGCGCTGGAAGTTCCTGATATGGCCCCGGTCGCGGTAGGTGTGGAGATGGGCCGAGAGGACGGCATCGACGCCGTACTGGTCGAAGAGGGGCATCCACAGCCGGCCTTCGGGCGAGAAGCCTTCTTCTCGGGGCTGGGGCCGGTTGGCGAAGCCGTACTGGAGCGGGTCCTTGTGCATGAGGACGATTTTCCATTTCTTCGTCGTCTTGGCCATGTCTTCCTTGAACCAGGCCACTTCGTCTTCGTCGAGGCTGGGCTCGAAGTCAGCCAGTTCCTGGGACTGCGTGTTGAGGACGACGAAGTGGACGTCACCGTAGTCGAAGGAGTAGAACTGGTTCTGGTATTTTTCCCTGTCGATACGAGGCAGGGCGAAGAGGTGCAGGTAGGCTTCGGGCATGCGGACTTTCCAGTCCTTGTCATACGTTTCGTGGTTGCCCAGGAGGGGGACGACGGGGATGCGGGCGATCATGTCGCCGACGACGTCGAACCAGGCGTTCCACTGGTAATGGTCCTGGCCGTTGTCGACGAGGTCGCCCATGTTGATGAAGAACTGGGCGTCCTGGTTGCGCTGCCAGGCAGGTTGGGCCGTGGCGGCCCAGACGCTGTAGTCGCTGGACTGGGAATCCGGGAAGATGAGGGCCTTGAAGTCATGGCCCTGGGCCGTATGGAAGGACTGCCAGTCACTGCGTTTGTCGCCGGCACCGACGCGGTATTCATAGGCCGTACCCGGTTTTAGATCGCTGACGGCCGCCGTGTGGATGTACGTCGTCACGCCATCGTCGCTGAAGGCGTCACTGGAAGCGGGGAGCTGCATGAGGGAATCGTCGTCGCCGGCTTGGCGGTATTCGACGACAGGATTCTCTTCGGCGTAGTCCGACTGCCACATGAAGGTCCGCGACGTCGTGCTGTCGGCTGTGATGACCTGGCGGATGTTCGAGGCATCGACGGCATCCGTCGACAGGTAGTGGGCCGCCGCGGCTTTGGTGGCCTTGACGCCCTGTCTGGCGACGGTCTTCGTACCCGGCAGCCAGGTATAGGCACTGACGGCGGCGATGACGGCAGCGGCCAGGGAAAAGGCGATGATTTTTTTATATTTGGCTTTCATAGAATTCCTCCTGTTTTTTTTGATATAAGTCATTATAAGACATGGAGTCAACTCCAAGTCAAGCAAAAAAGAAAAACTTGACAAGGCCTTCGCTTCGATATAAGATAGATGCATCAAAAGTGATAGAGAACGTCCATGAACGGGAGCAAGTACCGTCATGATACCCTTGACAGCGAGCCGGTGGCAGTGGAAGTCCGGCGAAGAGGCCATGAGCGGGAATGGGCCCGGGAGATGCAGGCTGAACGCGAGTAGGTCCTGCCGGAACTTTCACCGTTACCAGGAAAGAATGCATCTACGTGTGCATATGAGCCGGGCAGTTTTGCCAACCAGGGTGGTACCGCGGAAATGACTTTCCTTTCGTCCCTAATGTGAGGGATGGAAGGATTTTTTTATTGAACAGGGAGGAATCCATCATGTCTATTATTTTTTCTGGCATTCAGCCGAGCGGCAATTTGACTTTAGGCAACTATTTAGGCGCACTGCGCAATTTCTCGAAGATCCAGGACGGCAACGAATGTTATTACTGCGTCGTCAACCAGCATGCCATCACGGTCCCTCAGGATCCGCAGCTTTTGCATGAACGTACGCGGAAACTGGCTGCCATCTACCTGGCTTCCGGTCTGGATCCGGAAAAATCGACGCTCTTCGTCCAGTCGGAAGTCCCGGAACACGCACTCCTGGGCTGGATGATGATTACCTTGTCCTATGTCGGCGAATTGGAACGCATGACCCAGTATAAGGACAAGGCTTCCAAACGGGGCGATTCCATCCCGGCCGGCCTGTTGACCTATCCGCCCCTCATGGCTGCGGACATCCTCTTGTACCAGACCAACTTCGTCCCCGTCGGCGACGACCAGAAGCAGCACATGGAAATCACCCGCAACCTGGCCCAGCGCTTCAACCGCTTCTACGGCGAAGTCTTCACCATTCCCGATATCTACCTCGGCCAGGACGGCACGCGCGTCATGAGCCTCCAGGAACCGACCAAGAAGATGAGTAAATCCGACGACAACACGACGGCGACGATTTACCTCCTGGACGAACCGAAAGCCATCGAAAAGAAAATCAAGCGGGCCCAGACGGACAGTGAAAATTCCGTCCACTACGATAAGGAGAACAAGCCGGGCATTTCCAACCTCATTGAAATCTTCTCGGCCCTGACCGACCAGACCCACGAACAGGTCGAAGCGGCCTACGCTGGCAAGGGCTACGGCGCCTTCAAGAAAGACGTGGCCGATGCCATCATTTCGACGCTGGAACCGATCCAGCAGCGTTACCGCCAGCTCGTCGGCGACCCCGAACTGGACGCCATCCTCGACAAGGGTGCTGCCAAGGCACACGCAAAGGCCAGCGTCACTTACGAAAAAGCCGCCAAGGCCATGGGTTTATACCGGAAGTAAAAATTAAAAATATGGCAACACAACTTAATACTTTATTTTAAATATTATATTGACATAATAAAAATAAAGTATTATACTTTACACATCGAAAAAATAAATAAAGCAGAGGCAACGGTGCCATCAGACACTGTGCTTCTGCTTTTTTTTATTTTGTAAAGTCATCTGTGTTATAAAGGGGGAGTGCCATATGGCAGCGAAAAAGTCTAGTTTTGACAAAGTACTCAATGCCTGGGACGTCCTGGTCATCGCCTTCGGGGCAATGATTGGCTGGGCCTGGGTCGTATCGACAGGGGATTGGATCACCGGCGGCGGTGTCCTCGGCGCCATGCTGGGGTTCGCCATCGGCGGCGTCATGATTTTCTTTGTCGGCCTTACTTATGCCGAATTGACATCGGCTATGCCGCAGTGCGGCGGCGAACACGTTTTCAGTTATAAGGCCATGGGGCCTGTCGGTTCCTTCATCTGCACGTGGATGATCGTCCTCGGCTATGTCAGCGTCGTCTGTTTTGAAGCCTGCGCCTTGCCGACGATCCTCGTCTACTTGTTCCCGGATTTCCTCATGGGTTACTTGTACACCATCGGCGGCTTCGACATCTATGCGACCTGGCTGGCTGCGGCCGTCATCATCGCTGTCGCCATTACGGCTATCAACATCATCGGTGCCAAGACGGCTGCCCGCCTGCAGACCATCCTGACGGCCATCATCGGCGGCGTCGGCATCGTCTTTGTGGCTGCTTCGGTCCTGACCGGTTCGACGGCCAACCTGGACGGCCAGCTCTTCATGGGCGCTACGACGTCGGAAATGGCCAAGGGTACCCTGGCTATCGCCGTCATGACGCCGTTCTATTTCATCGGCTTCGACGTCATCCCGCAGGCAGCCGAAGAAATTTCCGTATCCTTGCAGAAAATCGGCCGTATCCTGATTTTGTCCATCGTCCTGGCGGTTCTCTTCTATGCCCTCATCATCTTCGGTGTCGGCTATATCCTCAACCAGAGTGAAATAGCCCTGGCTATGAAAGGCGTCGGCAGCCTGGTCACGGCCGATGCCATGGCTGTCGCCTTTGGCAGTTCCATGATGGCCAAAGTCCTCATCATCGGCGGTATCTGCGGCGTCGTCACCAGCTGGAATTCCTTCCTCATCGGTGGCAGCCGTGCCATGTATTCCATGGCTGAATCGTACATGATTCCGCATACTTTTGCTAAATTGCACGACAAATATAAGACACCGGTCAACGCGCTCCTGCTCATCGGCGTCTTGTCCATTGTCGCTCTGTTCTTCGGCCGCAAGATGCTGGTCTGGGTCGTCGATGCCGGCAACTTCGGCTGCTGCATGGCTTACTGCATGGTTTCCATTTCTTTCCTGATCCTGCGCAAGAAGGCGCCGGACATGGTCCGTCCCTATAAGGTACGCCACTATAAATTCGTCGGTGCCATGGCTGTCCTCATGTCGGCCTTCATGGTCGTCATGTACATCGTCCCCGGTTCCGGTGCCGCCCTGGCTCCGCAGGAATGGGGCATGGTAGCCGGCTGGTCCCTGCTGGGCGTCATCTTCGGTGTATACTGCAAGGCCAAATACGGCGAACGCTTCGCTACCCATATCGACGTCGCCATGGATACGGAAGTCAGGGAAGCGGCCCTGCCGTCGAGTGAACTGAAGACGGTCAAATTGTAAATGCCTTCTCAAAGATTGTCTTTAAAATTAGAAAGTTAAAATAACACAGATTTATAAAAATAAAAGAAAATAACATATTGACAAAGAAAGTGTAAAGTATTACACTATATTCAACAAAGAAAATAACGGAGACAAGAGGCAAGGGAGCCTGATGGAACATCAGCTTTCCTTGCCTCTGTTTTTGTTTGGGGAATTCTTTGTTAGTTATCATTTCTTTATAAAATCATCAGTTTAGGGGGAGTTACGAATGAGATTACGCGATGTAGGATTGACCAAAGAAGAAATCAAAGCCAAAGTAGACAAGTACATGATCGAAACGTACGAACGCTTCGACATGATCGCTGAACGCGGCAAGGGCATGTACGTCTACGATGAAAATGGCACGCCGTACCTCGATTTCTACGCTGGTATCGCCGTCAACAGTGCCGGCAGCTGTAACGATAAAGTCGTCCTGGCCGTCATCGACCAGTGCATGGACATCATGCAGACCTTCAACTATCCGTACACGGTCCCGCAGGCCCTGCTGGCTGAAAAAATCTGCACGACCATCGGCATGGACAAGATTTTCTTCCAGAACTCCGGTGCAGAAGCCAACGAAGCCATGATCAAGATGGCCCGTAAATACGGCGTCGAACACTTTGGTCCCAACAAATACGAAATCATTACGGCAAAAGAATCCTTCCACGGCCGTACCTTTGGTTCCATGAGTGCTACGGGCCAGCCGGACAATGCCTGCCAGATCGGTTTCGGCGCCATGACACCGGGCTTCAAATATGCTGAATTCAACAATTTGAAAGCCTTTGAAGACGCCATCACGGAAAACACCATCGGCATCATGGTCGAACCGGTACAGGGTGAAGGCGGTGTCCATCCGGCAACGAAAGAATTCCTCACAGGCCTGCGCAAACTGTGCGATGAAAAAGGCCTGCTCCTCCTCCTGGACGAAGTACAGAGCGGCTGGTGCCGCACCGGTGCTGTCATGTCCTACATGAACTACGGCATCAAACCGGATATCGTTTCCATGGCAAAAGCCCTTGGCGGCGGCATGCCGATTGCAGCCATCTGCGCCCGCGAAGACGTTTCCAAAGCCTTCACCATGGGTTCCCACGGCAGTACCTTCGGCGGCCATCCGGTCTGCTGCGCCGCTGCTTTGGCCGAAGTCAACGAACTGTTGGACAAAGACCTGGCCGGCAATGCCAAGAAGATGGGGGCATACTTCCTGGAACAGGCCCGCGAAAAACTGCCGCATCTGAAGGAAGCCCGCGGTCAGGGCTGCTTCCTGGGGCTTGAATTCGACGACAAGATCAACAGCGTCGACTTGAAGCATAAATGCTTCGACAAACACATGCTGTCGACAGCTATCGGCGAACACGTCCTGCGCCTGGTACCGCCGCTGATCCTCCAGAAGGAACACGTCGACAAGGCCATTGCCATCATCAAGGAATCGGTCGAAGAATTGGCAAAATAAGTACACGTAACTGAGGGGTATGAGAAGGTGTCTGCCAGAATTGAGGGGTTGGCAGGCACCTTTTCTTAAAAAAAGGGGGAAACGAAATGAAACATTTCGTCATCACTATGGGATGTGAATTCGGCAGCGGCGGACCGGAAATCGGCAAGATGCTGGCCAAGTCGCTGGGAATCGAATACTACGACCGGGATCTCGTAGATAAAGTCGTGGAAAAAATCGGCGTAGAAAAACATCTCGTAGAAGAAGCAGATAATAAGAATTTCGTTCCGTACGGCATTGAAACGTCGTTGGGGACGCGCTATGCGAATCTGTCGAATAAAGTCATTTACACGCAGTTCGATGTCATCCGCAAGATGGCCAAAACATCGTGCGTCATCATCGGCCGGTGCAGCGACTACATCCTGAAGGGGCAGGATGATGTCGTCAACGTCTTCGTCTATGCACCGACGGAAGTACGCATCAAGACCATCATGGAAAAGATGAATTTATCCGAACGCCATGCGGCAGAAGTCATCCGGGATTATGACAATGCCCTCCATCGCCGGTATAAATACATCACCGGCACTTATCGCGGCGACCGTCACAACCGCCACCTGCTGGTCGACAGCAGCGTCCTGGGCTGGGAAAAGACGGCGAAATTCATCAAATCCTTCGTCGAAATGTGTTTTGAAGAGACTTGAGGGGGTATGAAAGATGGCTACAAAAAAGTCTGATTTTGATAAAGTCCTGAGTGCCTGGGACGTCCTGGTCATCGCCTTTGGCGCTATGATCGGCTGGGGCTGGGTCGTATCGACAGGCGACTGGATCATGGAAGGCGGCGTCCTCGGCGCTATGCTGGGCTTCGTCATTGGCGGCATCATGGTCTTCTTCGTCGGCCTGACCTATGCCGAACTGACGTCGGCCATGCCGCAGTGCGGTGGCGAACACGTCTTCAGTTATAAGGCCATGGGGCCCATTGGTTCCTTTATTTGTACGTGGATGATCGTCCTCGGCTATGTCAGCGTCGTCTGCTTTGAAGCCTGCGCACTGCCGACGATCGTCGCTTATATTTATCCTGATTTCCTGACGGGTTATATGTATACCGTTGCCGGCTTCGACATTTACGCTTCCTGGCTGGCTGTGGCTATCCTGGTTTCTGTCTTCATTACAGCCATCAACATCGTCGGGACCAAGACGGCTGCCATCTTGCAGACCATCCTGACGGTCATCATCGGCGGCGTCGGTATCCTGCTCATCGCCGCATCGGCCCTGACCGGGACGACGGCCAACCTCGAAGGTCAGCTCTTCATGGGGGCTACGACGACGGATATGGTCAAAGGGACTTTGGCCGTGGCTGTCATGACGCCGTTCTATTTCATCGGCTTCGACGTCATTCCTCAGGCAGCGGAAGAAATTTCCGTATCCTTGCAGAAAATCGGCCGTATCCTGATTTTGTCCATCGTCCTGGCCGTTCTCTTCTATGCCCTCATCATCTTCGGTGTCGGCTATGTCATGAATAATTCGGAAATCGCCGTTGCCATGAAAGGCGTCGGCGGCCTGGTCACGGCCGATGCCATGGCTGTCGCTTTTGGCAGCTCCATCATGGCCAAGGTCCTCATCATCGGCGGCCTCTGCGGTATCATCACCAGCTGGAACTCCTTCCTCATCGGCGGCAGCCGTGCCATGTATTCCATGGCTGAATCGTACATGATTCCGCACGTCTTCGCTAAATTGCACGACAAATATAAGACACCGATCAACGCGCTCCTGCTCATCGGCCTCTTGTCCATCATCGCGCCCTTCTTCGGCAAGAAGATGCTGGTCTGGGTCGTCGATGCCGGTAACTTCGGCTGCTGCGTTGCCTACTGCATGGTCGCCATTTCCTTCGTCATCCTGCGCAAAAAGGCTCCGGAAATGGCCCGTCCCTACAAGGTCAGCCATTATAAACTGGTCGGCGTCATGGCCATCCTCATGTCGGGCTTCATGGTCGTCATGTACATGATCCCCGGCTCCGGCGCTACCCTGGTTCCCCAGGAATGGGGCATGGTCCTGGGCTGGTCCGTCCTGGGCGTCCTCTTCGGCTTCTACTGCAAGGCTAAATACGGCAGTAAATTCGCTACCCACATCGACGTCGCCGTCGATAATGAAGCCGTCGAAGAAGCGGGCGACCTGGCTTTCGGTCAGGCCATGGCCGCTGCCCTGCACGACGTCGAATCCGATGCGCCTGTCACCTATGTATCGCAGCCGCTGAGCTTCTCCTTCTCCATGCCTGTGTCCGTCGTCTTCGGTGCCGGTAAGCGCCATATGGCCGGGGAACTCTTTAGGGCCTATGGGACCAAGGCCCTGGTCGTCACCGATGCCGCTACCAATGGGCGGGACATCGTCAATGAAGTCGAAAAGAGCCTGAAAGAGGCTGGCATTTCCGTATCCCGCTTTGCTCATATTACGGGGAAATCCCTGGATATTACGGCTGATTCGGCAGTCGACGAAATCAAGAAGAACGGCAGCGACTTCATCGTCGCCATCGGCGGCAATACCGTCATGGAAGGGGCCAAGCTGATTGCCAGTGCCGCTGCCCGCACCTTGGGCAGGGGCATGATGCCCTTGAATTTCGTACCGACGACGTATCACGCCGGCGCCTGCTTCGATGCATCCCTGCCCGATGGCAGCCGCGACAACGCCCTGCTGGCCAAGGTCGTCCTGGTCGATCCGGACTGCATGACCGGCATGAGCCAGAAAGACCGGGCTGTCTCCGGCTTCGCCGCCCTGTGCGAATGTATCCGGGCCTATACGGCGCCCGATGCCCAGCCGCTGACTGATGCCATGGCCCTCTATGCCATCGACATCCTGAATGACAAGCTCGTCGGCGTCTGCGGGGAAAACACAGACAAAGGGGCTTGGGAAAAAGTCGTCCTGGCCGGCGTCATCGGCAGCATGGTCAGTGCCGAAACGGGCTGCCAGGTCGCCAAAGACCTGAAACAGGCCGTCGCCAAGACGTCTTTTGCAGCCGATGAAGTCCTCCTGGCCGCCATCGTGCCCGTCGTCGTCGACGCCAAGGCCGGTAAGGATCCCTTCCTCTATGGCAAACTGGCCCGCACCATGGGCGGTTTCACGTCCGATGACTGCGCTGCCCGCCTCTGCTACCTGGCCAAGGCCCTGCACCTCGACCTGCGCATTGCCGACATGGGCGTCCATGAAGACGACATCGCCAACCTGGCCGAAGCCTACATGGGCGAAGAAGCGGCCGAAGCCGTCCGGGAAAAAGCCGCTGCTATGGAAGCCGCATTTGATTCGTGAAAATAGTTTGATATTTGACGAAAGGCTCTCCTCATAGGAGAGCTGGCCGCCAAAGGCGGTCTGAGAGGTTGATTTCTCAGCATTTGTAGTTTTTAGCCCGCCGGATATATGTAAGATACTTGTGAAACCGATTTCGTGAACGGGCGCCCCACGTGGCGCCCCTACAGAAAAAGGCGCTGTCTTCATGGGACAGCGCCTTTTTTTACATATACAAAAGATTTTCTTTTTGCCAGCAGGAGTTTGACAATTCTGTGTAGAATATCTTCTGTGTAGAATATCTTAAGATAAACTAGTTATATAGAGTTGCTTGGAGGTAGTCAATATGACACTCAGTTTATTTTGGTCGCGTTATACGCTGGAACTTCGGGAACAGCATCTGCGCGATGTCGATGAACTTTATCATTATCTCATTGCCCGGGAACGATGGAACTGGTTCCTGGCCAAGATTCCGGAACAGGCCCAGATCCAGATACTCCGCGGCCACAACCATGGCGAAGATTCCTGGACGTGCCGCAAGTGGCTCGACCACATGCTGGACTGGATCAAGGAGAACAAGCCGCCTGCCGTCTATGATGCCGTCATCGACAAGATTCATATGATTGAAGACAAGCCGATTGAAGAACTAGAAAAACAGGCTGCCCGCAACATTTCGCCGGAAGAGTTGGAAAAACTCCAGCGTGCCGGTTATTTTCAATGTATCGAGGCGCCGAACAAAAGTGAATGAAAGCAGGTGAGGGAATGACCTTTCTATTACGCATGATAACAGCTGCTGTCTTATTCTTTTCCCTGGCAGCTGCCGCACCGGCTGCTGTCGTGCAGGCCGATTCCGTCCGCGTCCTGCCTATTTCCGGTGACATCGACGGCAGCCAGGCCGCCTTTATCCAGCGCGGCCTGCGCCAGGCCGCCGAAGAAGGCGATACGGCCGTCGTCATTACCATCAATACCCTGGGCGGCCGCGTCGACAGCGCCTTGAAGATCCGCGACATGCTCATGGCATCCGACGTGCCGACTATTGCCTATGTCACGTCGCGGGCCTGGTCGGCCGGGGCCCTCATCGCCCTGTCGTGCCGCCATATCATCATGGCGTCGGGCAGCAGCATCGGCGCTGCCGAACCGATTCCCAATACGGAGAAGAACATTGCCGCCCTGAAAGCCGAGTTCAGCGCGACGGCGGCCCAGAATGGCCATAATCCCGGCGTCGCCGAAGCCATGGTCGACAAGTCCCAGGGCTATCCCGACTATGCCGAACCGGGGAAGATACTGGCCTTATCCGACGGCCAGGCCAGGGAACTCAACGTGTCCGACGGCTCGGCCGATACGTTGTCCGAAGCCCTGGCCCTGTACAGCTTGGGCGATGCCCGCCTGACCTATGTCGACAAGGACTGGCGTGATGACGCCGTCGGCATCTTGCAGAATCCCTATGTCCGCACGGTCTTCGTCGCCCTGATCATCGCCGCCTTGCTGGCAGAAATCAAGATGGCCGGCATCGGCGCCGGTATTGCTACGGCCTTCGTCTTCGGCGGCCTGCTGCTCCTGTCGGGCAACGAGTCCCTGGCCGACGGCCTGAAAATCGTCGCCGCCTTCCTGGTTAGTCTGCTCTGCATCGGCCTGGAACTGGCGTCGCCTGGCGTCGGCATCTTTGGCCTGGCCGGCGTCGTCCTCTTGTTCGGCAGCCTGTTCTTCATGCTGGGAGCCACGTATGAGGCCGTCTACATCCTGGCCGGCGGGACGGTCCTGGCCATCATATTGTTCTATATCGTCGGCAAGCATTTGCCCAAGAGCCGGCTTTTTGAAAAATTGACCCTCAAGAACCGTTCGACGAAAGAAAAGGGATATACGGCCCAGGCCGATTACAGCAAATATCTCTATGAACGGGGCAAGACCATTACCATTCTGCGTCCGTCCGGGACGATCCGCATCGGCAAAGAGCGCGTCGATGCCACGGCCAACGGCACGTTCATCGGCCGCGACGTCATCGTCCGCGTGGTCAAAGTCGAAGGCAGCCGCGTCGTCGTCGAACCGGAACCGGAACGCCATCCCAAACCCTGAGAAGGAGGTATCTTATGTCTATCGTATCCTTTTTGGCAGTGCCTGTCATCATCATCGTGGCCGCTGTCATCATCGTATCCCTGTTCCTGCACTTCGTGCCCATCGGTTTGTGGATTTCGGCCATGGCCGCCGGCGTATCCGTCGGCATCGTCAACCTCATCGGCATGCGCCTGCGCCGGGTCATCCCGTCGAAGATCATCCTGCCCCTGGTCAAGGCCAACAAGGCCGGCCTCGATGTCAACGTCAACCAGCTGGAAGCCCATTACCTGGCCGGCGGCGACGTCGACCGCGTCGTCGATGCCCTCATTGCCGCCCATCGGGCGACGATGTCCCTGACCTTTGAACGGGCCTGCGCCATCGACCTGGCTGGCCGCGACGTCCTGGAAGCCGTCCAGATGAGCGTCAATCCCAAGGTCATCGAAACGCCGTTCATCTCGGCTGTCGCCCAGAACGGCATCGAACTGAAAGTCCGGGCCCGGGTCACGGTCCGCGCCAACATCGACCGCCTCGTCGGCGGTGCCGGTGAAGCGACGGTCATCGCCCGCGTCGGCGAAGGCATCGTCACCAGTGTCGGCTCGGCACGGGACCATTCGCTGGTCCTGGAAAACCCTGATGAAATCAGTAAGACCGTCCTCAGCAAGGGCCTCGACGCCGGGACGGCCTTTGAAATCTTGTCCATCGATATTGCCGACGTCGACGTAGGCCGCAATATCGGCGCCCGCCTGCAGACGGACCAGGCCGAAGCGGACAAGCAGATCGCCCAGGCCAAGGCCGAAGAACGGCGGGCCATGGCTGTGGCCAAAGAGCAGGAAATGCAGGCCTATACCCAGGAAATGCAGGCCAAAGTCGTCGAAGCCCAGGCCGAAGTCCCGTTGGCTCTGGCCCAGGCCCTGCGCGAAGGCAAGTTAGGCGTCATGGACTATTATAATATGAAGAATATCATGGCCGACACGGACATGCGCGCCGCTGTCGCCCAGGCCGGCGTCCCCAAGACCCAGTCGGTCCCGACGGGGCAGGACAGTCACCACGACGACCGCGGTCCGGCAGGCCATAGTGAAAAGTAGGTGAGCCTTATGGATATGTTATGGCTCATCGTGGCCTTCGCTCTCATGGCGATCCTGCCGGACCTGCTGCGGCGTCGCCGCCGCTATCCCAGGCGGAAAGGGCCGATTCCCGTGCCGCCGCGGCGTAAACCCGCACCGGCCAAGGCGCCGGCTCCGGCTGAAACCGGGGAAGATGCGGCTGGGAACGAGATTTCCGCACAGGAAACGACAGCTCCGGCACAGCCGCCCATCGTGCCGGCTGCCGTGCCGGCCCGTCCGGCTATAGCTCCCGTATCGGTGCCGCACCGCGTCCGGCCCGCGGCCTGGAGCCAGCTGACGCCGCAGGCGCGGGAGCTCTACGCCGGCTTCGTCTGGTCGGAGATATGGCAGGAACCGCTGGCTTACCGCCGGCGATTAATTAAAAAATAGAGAGGATTTATGGAAATGATTCAAGAAAAACAAGTAGGTATCAAGGGTATCCCCGGTCTGGTCATTACGTCCGGTGAAAAAGCGAAAGGCGTCGTTCTGTTCTATCATGGCTGGTCGTCGCAGATAGAATTCCAGGCCGTCCGCGGCCGCATCCTGGCTTCCTATGGCTACGACGTCGTCATTCCCGACGCTGTCAACCATGGCCACCGCGGCACGCTGGACTATGAATCGAAAGTCGTATACCCCGATTTCTGGCAGACCATCTTCCAGAACCTGACGGAAGTGCCGGTCATGCTGGAATATATACAGGAAAACTGGCCCGATACGCCCATCGCCGTCATGGGTCATTCCATGGGCGGCTTCACGGCCTTAGGGGCTGTGAGCCTTTTCAGGGAATTCAAGACGGCTGTCGTCATGAACGGCTCCGGTTGGTGGGATGAATCGGACCGCCGCTTCCGGGCAGCCCTGCACATCGAAAAGCCGCGGGCCTACCGTTTCATACAGATGCAGTTCGCCGCCATGGATCCCTATACGCATATGGACCGCCTCAGCGGCCGGTCCCTCTTGTCCCTCCGCGGCGGTGCCGATGATGTCGTCGACGGGGCTGCCCAGGAACTCTATCTGGAAAAACTGGCCCAGCGCGATGACGTCAAGACCCAGTCCATCGTCTACGATGATCTCGGTCATTTCGTCACGACCAACATGATGGGCGATGCCGTCAACTGGCTCCAGGCAGAACTCCATTAAAGAAAAACTGAGGTTTGCTTAAAAATAATAAGAGGTAAAACCTTTTTCTGTGGAAAATATTAAAATAATTATCGACATACACTTTACAAATTTAAAAATACGAGTATAATGTATGTATAAACAGAAACCGCAAGGGCGCGGAAACGTAAGAATCAGTAATCTTTCTGATAGAAATGATTCGTTTCCACCGTTGCGGTTTTTATATTTTTATTGTTATCATTTATAATCAGGGGATGTATAACAGGAGGGATAGGTATGTCAAAGAATATTTTCCGAACGAAAAGCATCAACCAGCTCCTGTCGGAAACGAAACAGGACGGCGGCATGAACCGCGTCCTGGGGACTTTCGGCCTGACCATGCTGGGCATCGGCTGTATCGTCGGCACAGGGATCTTCGTCCTGACCGGCATTGCCGCCGCCAATTACTCCGGCCCGGCCCTGGTCATTTCCTTCATCATCGCCGCACTGGCCTGCGGCTGTGCTGCACTTTGCTATTCTGAATTCGCCGCCATGATTCCCGTAGCCGGTAGCGCCTATACGTACGGCTACGTAGCCTTAGGCGAATTTTGGGCCTGGGTCATCGGCTGGGATTTGATTTTGGAATACACCCTGGCCTTGAGCGCCGTGTCCATCGGCTGGTCCGGCTATTTCGGCAATATCCTGACCAATCTGGGATTGGCTCTGCCGAAAGAATTCATTACGGCGCCGGAAGAAGGGGGCCTCATCAATCTGCCGGCTATGGCCATCATCTGGATCATCACCTTGATCAACATGAAGGGCATCACCCAGAGCTCCCTGGTCAATGACATCATCGTCGTCATCAAGCTGGCTGTCGTCGGCCTGTTCATCGCCCTCGGCATCAGCCACGTCGAACCGGCCAACTGGACGCCGTTCATGCCTTATGGCTGGTCCGGTGTCTTCACAGGCGCTTCGGTCATCTTCTTTGCTTACATCGGCTTCGACGCCGTCTCGACGGCTGCTGAAGAAGTCAAGAACCCGCAGAAAGATTTGCCTCGGGGCATCATCTTATCGCTCATCATCTGCACGATTCTCTACATTGCCGTATCGGCCATCCTGACCGGCATGGTCCCGTACTTACAGTTCAAGACGACGGCCGCTCCTGTTGCCTATGCACTGCAGCTCGTCGGCTATCATTGGGGTGCCGCTGCCGTCTCCGTCGGCGCTATCTGCGGCCTCACGTCGGTCCTTCTGGTCATGAGCCTCGGCCAGAGCCGTATCCTCTTCGTCATGTCCCGCGACGGCCTGCTGCCGCGCTTCTTCGGTCACATCAATAAGACGACCAAGACGCCGGTCCGCAGCTCCTTGTTGGTCGCCATCGTGTCGTCCATCCTGGCCGGCCTCGTACCTATCGGCATCGTCGCTGAAATGGTCAACATCGGCACGCTGGCAGCCTTCATCATCGTATCGGCATCGGTCATCGTCCTCCGCAAAAAAGCGCCGGACCGCGTTCGCCCGTTCCGCTGCCCCTGCGTACCGCTGGTACCGATCCTGTCGATCCTCTTCTGCGGTATCCTGGTCATCATGCTGCCGACAGTCACGCAGATCCGCTTCATCGTATGGCTGGCCATCGGCCTGGTCATCTACTTCGGCTATGGCTATAAGCACAGCATCATCACCAAAGCCCAGAAAGGCACGCTGAACGCAGCCCCTGCGGCCGCTGCTGATGAAACAGCCAGAGTACCTTCGGTCCACGAAGGCGCTCACTCCACTATTGAACACTGACGCATTCTATATATCGACAGAAAAAGACCCGCCCTCTCCCCTGGCCGGGTCTTTTTCTTGCCGTCAGCTGCCAGCCGCCCGCCCTTTGGGCGTCCCCTACGCACAAGGCCGCCGGCCGTGTGTCTTTTGCGGCCTGCCATCTGCGGACTGCGGCCTGCGCTCATTTCCATCGCCTGCATGCGATTTCGTAGGGGCCGTCCCAAAGGGCGGCCCGCTTCAGGATAGGTGTGGTTTCCCCAGCTAGCCCGCCAGGTACCGACCAGCGGGAGGGGAAGGGGGCCAGAACGGACAGCCGTGGCTGGCGGCCCGCAGGCTTCTTGTTAAAAAGCAACCTCTCAGTCAGCTGCGCTGACAGCTCCCCTAGCAGGGGAGCTGGGCCACGAACCACGAGCCGCGGGCCACGAACCACGAACCACGAGCCACGAGTCCCTAACCCCTAACCCCTAGCCCCTAACCACTAGTCACAAGGCGGGCCGCCTAGCCTCTGCTGTCCGTTCCAGCAACCATCTTGCGCCTTCCGTTGGTCGGCACCCGATGGGCTGGAA
>NZ_JBBMEU010000019.1:0-35005 GCF_040096415.1 Megasphaera intestinihominis | reverse complement strand
GAGTTGCCTCGGAGTGTAAGTTTTGGTATACTTTACGTGGTTGATTTTGTTTAGCATACAATAATTATACCAGCAAAAGAGGCCCTTTGGGGCCTCTTTTGCTTAAAAAAATGGGCTCAGATAACTGAGTCCATTTTTTTCGATGAGGCTATTATGTTACAGCCCCTTTTACTATCCTTTTATCTTCCCGTCGAGGCTGATGATGCGTACCTCGAAGGGGATATCTTTGCCGCTCTGTGCGAGGGCTCTTTTGGCAGCCATTTCCAGACCGCCGCAGCACGGGACTTCCATGCGGACCAGGGTGACGTCGTGGATGTCGTTCTGACGGAGGATTTCTGTCAATTTTTCGGCATAGTCGATGTCGTCGAGTTTAGGGCAGCCGATGAGGGTGATGCGGCCCTTGATGAAATCTTCGTGGAAGCGGGCGTAGGCATAAGCCGTACAGTCGGCCGCGATGAGCAGGCTGGCACCGTTGAAATAAGGCGTATGGGGTGGTACGAGCTTGAGCTGGACCGGCCACTGGCTCAGGCGGGAGATGGACGGCCCGGCAGGAACGTCGTCAGCCCTTTTCTGCGTTTCGCCGAGGCTGCGGGCCTGGCTGCCGGGACAGCGGCCGGTGTAGGTCCGTCCCTGGGCGGCCATGTGCTGTTTCACGGCTTCTTCATCATAGGCAGCGGCTTCGCGTTCGACAAAGGTGATGGCATCCGTCGGGCAATGGGGCAGGCAGTCGCCCAGGCCGTCGCAGTAGTCATCGCGCATGAGGCGGGCCTTGCCGTCGACCATGGCGATAGCCCCTTCGTGACAGGCCGTGGCGCAGGCGCCGCAGCCATTGCATTTTTTCGAATCAATCTGTATAATTTTACGTATCATAATTTCCTCCATCGTGGTATATGCATCAAACTGGTTTGGGACCTTTATGGTCTAAGTATAGTCGATGGAGCAAAAATAAGCTGTTGTTTTTCCAACTATCATCTTTTTTTGGAGGTCTTTCCATGGAACAATATCTTTCCCTCATTGAAACGTCGCCGCTCTTCCACGGCGTCGCCGAAGCCGATGTCCTGCCGCTCTTGCAGCGCTTGAAGGTACGCAAGAAAAAATATGAGAAAGGGGAATTCCTCTTTTATTCCGGCGATGCCGTCCCCTATATCGGACTGGTCCTGGAAGGGGCGGTCCACATCATCCAGGAAGATTACTGGGGGAACCGCAATATCCTGTCCCAGATCCCGGCAGGCTTCTTTTTCGGCGAAGCCTTTGCCTGTCTGCCTGACGCGCCGGCGACGGTCGACGTCGTCGCCGCCTCGGATGCGGTCATCATGCAGGTCTATGTCGGCAACATCCTCCATGCCGGTCAGGTCCTGACGCCGGACCAGGCTCGTTTTACAGGCAATCTCCTGGCTCTGATGGCCGAAAAGAACCGCCTCCTTACGGAAAAGATACGCTACCTGACCCAGCGCTCGACGCGCCAGAAAATCATGCTCTACCTGTCCGACATGGCCCGGAAAAAAGGGAAGGCCACCTTCGTCCTGCCTTTCAACCGCCAGCAGATGGCCGACTTCCTCTCCGTCGACCGCAGCGCCTTATCGGCCGAACTGAGCAAGATGAAAAAAGAAGGCCTCATCGATTACCACAAGGACAAATTCACCTTGCGGCAGGAACATTAAGGAAATCGGCGGGCCGCCAGCTAAGCTGTCCATTCTGGCAGCTACCCTATCGGTACCTGGTGGGCCAGAAAGGCTTTCAGGACGGCTCTTACAAACCACGAGCCACGAGCCACTGCTAAAAAAGGCGCTGTCTTCATGCGACAGCGCCTTTTTTACTCGCTTTTAATGCAGATGGGGGAGGATGTGGCCCATTTTATTCTTTTTCGTTTCCAAGTAGAATTCGTCGAATTTCTGGGGTTTCATTTCGATGGGGACGCGTTCTACGATTTCGACGCCGAAGCCTTCGAGGCCGTAGACTTTTTCCGGGTTGTTCGTGAGCAGGCGGATTTCTTTAGCGCCCATGTCCTGGAGAATCTGGGCACCGATCCAGTATTCGCGAAGGTCCGGAGCGAAACCGAGTTTTTCGTTGGCTTCGACTGTATCGTAGCCCTGTTCCTGGAGGACATAGGCTTTGAGTTTATTGATGAGGCCGATGCCACGGCCTTCCTGGCGCATGTAGAGGAGAATGCCCCGGCCTTCGGCGTTGATCTGTGTCAGGGCAGCGGCCAGCTGTTCACCGCAGTCACAGCGGCGGGAGCCGAAGACGTCGCCTGTAAGGCATTCAGAATGGACGCGGCACAAGAGGTTCTTGCCGTCGCCGATTTCGCCTTTGACCAGAGCGACGTGATGTTCGCCCGTCAGGTCGTTGATGTAGCCGTAGATCTTGAAATCGCCGTATTTCGTCGGCATCTTGGCGACGGCTTCGCGGATGACGTGTTTATCGTGGCGGCGGCAGTAGTTCTGGAGATCGTGGATGGTGATGAATTTCAGGCCGTATTCGTCGGCGATTTTCCAGAGGTCCGGCGTGCGCATCATCGTGCCGTCGTCTGCCATGATTTCGCAGCACAGGCCGACCTGTTTGAGTCCGGCCAGGCGCATGAGGTCGACCGTGGCTTCCGTGTGGCCGTTGCGGGTCAGGACGCCGCCGCGTTTGGCGACGAGGGGGAAGTTGTGGCCAGGACGGCGGAAGTCTTCGGGACGGGCCGATTCTTCAGCGCATTTGCGGGCCGTCAGGGCGCGTTCGACAGCCGAGATGCCCGTCGTCGTGTCGACGTGGTCGATGGAAACAGTGAAGGCCGTTTCGTGGTTATCTGTATTTTCGCTGACCATCTGGGGCAGGCCGAGCTTATGGGCATATTCGATGCTCATGGGCATGCAGATCAGGCCCTTGCCGTGGCTGGCCATGAAGTTCATGTTTTCTGTCGTGCAGTACTGGGCGGCGCAGATGAAGTCGCCTTCGTTTTCGCGGTCCGGGTCATCGGTGACGATGATGACGTGGCCGGCCTGTAATTCTTCCAATGCTTCTTCGATAGTGTTGAATTTACGTTTTTCTGTAGTCAAAATAAAGACCTCCTTAAAGTCTGTATTGTCCATAGTTGGTGGTACTCAAAAAGCCCTGGCGATGAGGCACAGGGCTTTGACATGCAAGGAAAGGCACGCTGCAGAAACAGCACGCCACATCTTCTTCCATCCAGACTATACTGTCGGTTTTGGAATCGCACCAAATCACGAGCCAATGGCTCCTACGCCGTAGCGTTCGCGGACTATACCGCCGATCGGGAATTTCACCCTGCCCTGAAGATATACGTTTTATTCAGTTCTGTTATGTATTATACACGGTAACTTTCATTTTTGCAAGGTAACTTTCATTTTTGCAAGTTAGTCGACGTCGAAGATTTTCCCCGGGTTGAGGATGTCGTTCGGGTCGAGGGCTTTCTTGATGGCCTTCATCATTTCCAGTTCGCCGGGATCGGTGAATTCTTCCATCAAATGCTTGCGCTTGTAGCCGATGCCGTGTTCGCCGGACAGGCGGCCGCCGTGGGCATAAATGAATTTGTACAGTTCCTGCTGGTTGGCCTTGACCCGCTGGTCCCAGTCTTCATAGGTGGCATCTTCATTCTTGAGGATGTTCAAGTGAATGTTGCCGTCGCCGGCGTGGCTGGCGATACGTGTGACCAGGTTGTATTTCTTGGCCAGGCGCAGGATTTCGTCGAGGAGGGCCGCTTCCTGGTCGACAGGGACGACGACGTCTTCTTTGCAGACGATGAGGCTTTCGGCGCGGACGGCTTCGGCAAAGGCCTTGCGGGCCTGCCAGATCTTATTGTGGTCAGCGACGAGGACTGACGACGCGCCGTTTTCCGTGCAGACTTCGTCGAGGATGACGGCCTTGTCGTCCAGGTCGTCTTCGCTGGTCCCTTCGACTTCGACGATGACGTAGTTGCCGTTGTCGCTGCCCTGGAGATTTTCATTGAGGTATTTTTCGACGGACTTGATGGTGATGTTGTCCATGAATTCGACGCACGTCGGCGTGATGCCGGCCTTGATGATTTTGGTGACGACGCCCATGGCCTGGCGGCGGTCGTCGAAGATGGCCAGCAGGTCGAGGGCGTACTTCGGCTTGGGCAGGAGCTTCAGCGTCGCCTTGGTGATGATGCCCAGGGTCCCTTCGGAGCCGATGACCAGCTGGTCCAGGGAATAGCCTGTCGACTGTTTCTGCAGGCGCGCGCCGAGGTTGACGATGCGCCCTGTCGGGTTGACGACTTCCACGCTGTAGACCTGGTGGCGCGTCGTCCCGTATTTGACGGCCCGGTTGCCGCCGGCGTTGGTGGCGATGTTGCCGCCGATGAAGCACGAGTCGCCGCTGCACGGATCGCCGGCGTAGAAGAGACCTTTCTTTTCGGCCGCTTCCTGCAGGTCCGACGTGCGTACACCCGGTTCGACGACGGCATAGAGGCCGTCTTCATTGATTTCCAGTATCTTGTTCATCTTTTCCAGCGACAAGACGATGCCGCCGTATTCCGGGACGGCGCCGCAGGCCAGACCCGTGCCGGCCCCGCGGGGGACGACAGGGAAGTGGCAGGCATTGGCCAGCTTGATGATGGCGCTGACCTGCTGGGCTGTTTCGGCAAAGACGACGGCTTCGGGCATGTGATGGTAAGCCGGGTCGGTCACTTCGTCATGGGAATAAGGCTGCATGGCGTCGGCGTCGGTGACGACGTCTTTCGGGCCGACGATGGCCTTTAATTTTTCCAGGATTTCTGTCGTTATTTTTTCATAGTGCATACGTGTTCCCCCTCGGATAAGATACAAAATGTCGTGCCTCTATTATATATAACTGCCGCCCATTTTAAAAGGAATTTTACAAAAAAACTTTATCTTGCCAGCAAAGCACGGTATACTATAGGGTAAGACTTTTTCAGTCTCTTGTTCTTAGAAAGGGTGATTGGGTGGAAACCAAGCAGTATCGCCAGCCTCGGCGCCGAAAGAAGCGCCGCAAGGTCCCCCGGAAGCGCCGTACAGGGCTGCTCATCCGGCTCCGGCAGATGAGCTGGTATAATCTTATTCTCGTGGCCATCATCGTCGCCGGCTTCTATCTCATCGGCGTCCGCCTCTACAGGCTGTGGGAAATCCATGACGACATGAACCGGACCCTGCAGCAGGAACAGACCTTGCGGGACGAAAATCTTCGCCTTCGCGAACGGCGTGACAAGCTGAATGATCCCGATGAAATCGCCCGGGAAGCGCGCGAACAGTTCGGCCTGGCCAAGCCCGATGAAATTCCCTATAAGCCGTGATTCCCTATATTTTGTATTTTGATGATTGAATTTTTTGGCATTTATGAGTATAATGGCTTTATACGTTTAGCAGTAATGCTGATATTACAAGGAGGAAATCAAAACAGCATGACAATCGAAGTAGGCAGTGTGATGGAAGGTACCGTTACAGGAATCACAAAATTTGGCGCATTCGTAGAGCTTCCGGATAAGAAGGTAGGTCTTGTACATATTTCTGAAGTCGCTAATGAGTATGTCAAAGATGTAAATGATTTTTTGAAAGTTCGAGACAAGGTCAACGTCAAAGTGTTGTCTGTAGACGATAAGGGAAAAATTGCCCTGTCTATCAAACAGACCCAGCCGGCGCCGGAAAAGAAAGAATTCCGTCCGAAACGCGATTTTCGGCAGAAACATGAATTCCGCCAGCATAACGGCTTTGATTCGCGCCGTTCGTCGGGCTCGCTGTCTTTTGAAGACCGGCTCAGCAAATTCCTGAAGGAAAGCGATGAACGCCTGATGGATTTGAAGCGCAATACGGAATCGAAACGCGGCGGCCGCGGTGCGCGCCATGCTGATTGAGTGCGTATTGAATAGCGGAAGGTAAAAAAGAAGGGCGCTGTTGCACAAAGACAGCGCCTTTTTACGTTTACAGGAAGGAGCAGATATGGAGTATCAGAAGTATGCAGTCATCGACATCGGCTCCAACTCCCTGCGACTCATGACGGGCTGGCAGGAAGTCCCGGGCACGTGGATCTTTTCGCCGAAAGAACTGGCGACGACGCGGCTGGGGAAAGATATCGATGAAACACACCATTTGTCACCGGCAGGGATGGAAGCGTCCTTTGCGGCCATGGAAGGCTGGAAAGAACAGCTGACAGGCGTACCGGTCTGTGCCGTCGCCACCAGTGCCGTCCGCGAAGCTATCGACGGCCAGGCCTTCCTGGCAGAAGTGCGGGCCCGTTTCGGCTGGCACTGCCGGGCCATTTCGGGCCTGGAAGAAGCGTCGCTCAGCTTCACTGGAGCTACGGCCTCGCTCAGCCCCGATGTGACGGCAGCCGTCATCGACATCGGCGGCGGCAGCAGTGAAGTCGCCGTCGGCCGCGGCGGTGACCTGTGCTGGTCCCACAGCTACCCCATGGGGGCTGTGCGCTTTACGCGGGGCGAAGTTATGAGCCATCAGGCCGTCGCCCATCTGGAAAACCGCTGCTATCAGGAATGGCTGCCCATGCAGGTCCAGCCGGACCTGCTCATCGGCGTCGGCGGGACGCTGACGACGCTGGCGGCCATGGACTTGCAGCTGGCCGTCTACGATGCAGAGAAAGTCGAAGGCCATCGCGTTTCCTATGATGCCCTGTGCGGCCATATCGAACGCCTCCAGGCCATGACGCCGGAAGAACGGCGCCACGTACCGGGCCTGCAGCCCAAGCGCAGCGACATCATCGTCGCCGGCCTGCTCATTGCCAAGTCCTTTCTCCAGCGCTATCACATCCCGGCCATCACCGTCAGCGAACGGGATCTCATGGAAGGCGTCTTTTTCCGCCATTCCTTCCATGATGCGGCCTGGAACTCCCGGGACCGCCAGTCGTGAACCTTGTCGACCGCGTAGACGCTTACGGCAGGCAGCACGGCCTGTGGCAGCCGGGAAGGGCCCTGGTCGTCGCCTGCTCCGGCGGGCCCGATTCGCTGGCTCTGCTGGATATACTGAGCCGCCTGGCCCCGTTATATAGGCTGACCTTGACGGCCTGCTACGTCCACCACGGCATCCGCCGGGCGGCCGATGAAGAAGTCAGCCTGGTACGGCGCGAAGCCGTGCGCCGCCATTGCGGTTTTGCCTGGCAGTACGTCGACGTGCCGGCCCTGGCCCGGCGGGAAAAGGCGTCGGAAGAAGCCGTAGGCCGGCGCGAACGCTACCGCATCCTGCGGGAAACGGCCCGGGCCTGCGGGGCCGAACGCATTGCCGTGGCCCATCACGCCGATGATCAGGCCGAAACGGTATTGCTCCATCTCCTGCGCGGCAGCGGCCTCGACGGCCTCTGCGGCATGGCGCCCAGGCGGGGCGACATCATCCGGCCGCTGCTTATGGTGACCAAGGCGGAGCTGGCAGCCTATGCCGCGGCCCGGGACCTTCCGGTCTGTCACGACGAAACCAATGACAGCCGGCGCTACAGCCGCAACCGGATACGCCTGGACCTGCTGCCGCAGCTGCAGGCTTATAACCCGGCCATTACGGCGGACCTGAACCGCCTGGCCGATATCGTCAGGGCCGACGAAGCCTTTCTGGACGACGCTGCCGAAACACTCTATGGGCAGCTCGTCCTTCCCGAAGACGTACCGGCTTTAGACAAGAAGCGCTTGCTGGCCCAGCCGCTGGCTATGCAGCGGCGCCTCATCCGCCGCTTGTGGCAGGAGGCGACGGGCTCTCGTCAGGACCTGCCTTTTCATTATGTTGAAACGATACGGGACCTGGCCGCCAAAGGAGCTGGAAAACAGTTCCAGTGCGGCCGGGCCTGTGCTTATACGACCCGGACAGCCCTCTGCCTGGGTCCTGCCGTTCCCCGCAGGGGACGGCAGGGGTAATTCACTTTTTCACGGAGGAAAACAAGATGCATCAGGATATCAAAGAAATTTTATTTACAGAAGAACAGATTGCTGCCCGCGTCCGCGAACTGGGTGCGCAGATTACTAAAGATTATGCCGGCAAGACCATCCTCATGTGCGGCATCCTCAAAGGGGCCGTCACCTTTTTCACCGACCTGGCCCGCTGCATCGACGGCCCGGTCTACTTCGATTTCATGAGCTGCTCCAGCTACGGTTCGTCGACGACGTCGTCAGGTGTCCTCAAGATCCGCAAGGACCTAGATAACGACGTCAAGGATAAAGATGTCCTCATCGTCGAAGACATCATCGACACGGGCGTCACCTTGAGCCATCTCGTCCCCATGCTCCAGGAACGGGGTGCCCGCTCGGTCAAATTGGCAACCCTCCTCAGCAAGCCGGCCCGCCGCCAGGTCGAAGTCCCTGTCGATTACAACGGCTTTGAAATCCCCGATGCCTTCGTCGTCGGCTATGGCCTCGACTACGACAGCCGCTACCGCAACCTGCCGTACATTGGCATTTTGAAAGAAGAAGTATATTCCAAGTAGTTGTTGCTTTAGAAGAAGTGTGGTAATATAAGACTGTATTGGTTGGAATAAAAAAGTATTATCATAAACTAAGTGAAAGGAGCCATATTTTGAGTAAATTTGTGCGGAATGTAAGTTTATACTTACTCATCATCATCGTCGCCGTATCGATCATAGATGCCTTTACCAGCAGTAAGACAGATAAATCGGAAATTTCTTACACGAATTTCATGAGTCAGGTGCAGCAGAAAAAAGTCGATGCCGTCCAGATCACAGCCGACCACGCTATCGTCGGACAGCTGAAAGACGGAACCTCTTTTACTTCTTATGCCCCGACCGATTCGGCACTCTTGCCGGCACTGCGCGATGCTGATGTCAACATCATCGCCAAACCGCCCGAACAGCCTTCGTGGTGGATGAACATGCTGACAGCAGTCCTGCCAATCCTGGTCCTCATTGCCATCTGGTTCTTCATCATGCAGCAGACCCAAGGCGGCGGCGGCCGGGTCATGAACTTTGGCAAGAGCCATGCCAAGATGCACGGGGAAGGTAAGATCAAGGTTACCTTTAAAGACGTTGCTGGTGAAGACGAAGCGAAGGAGGAATTGGCGGAAATCGTCGAATTCCTGCGCAACCCCAGCAAGTATAATGCCATTGGCGCCAAGATACCCAAAGGGGTGCTCCTCTTCGGCCCTCCGGGGACCGGCAAGACCCTCCTGGCTCGTGCCGTAGCCGGCGAAGCCGGTGTCCCCTTCTTCAGCATCAGCGGTTCCGACTTCGTCGAAATGTTCGTCGGCGTCGGTGCCTCCCGTGTCCGTGATTTGTTCACACAGGCCAAGAAGAACGCGCCCTGCATCGTCTTCATCGACGAAATCGATGCCGTCGGCCGCCAGCGCGGTGCTGGCCTTGGCGGCGGTCATGACGAACGGGAACAGACATTGAACCAGCTCCTGGTCGAAATGGATGGCTTCGGTTCCAACGAAGGCATCATCACCATCGCTGCGACCAACCGTCCGGATATCCTCGACCCGGCGCTTCTCCGTCCGGGCCGTTTCGACCGGCAGATTACCGTCGACCGGCCGGACCTGCGCGGCCGCCGGGCTATCCTCGACGTCCACGCCAAAGGTAAGCCCCTCGGCAAGGATGTCGACCTCGACGTCATCGCCAAGAAGACGCCGGGCTTCACCGGTGCCGACTTGGGCAACCTGCTCAATGAAGCAGCCCTCCTGGCTGCCCGGGCTAATAAGAAAGTCATCAACATGGCTGAACTGGAAGAAGCCAGCGAAAAAGTCTGCTTCGGTCCGGAACGCCGCAGCCATGTCATCAGCGATAAGGAAAAGCGCCTGACGGCAGTCCACGAATCGGGCCACGCCCTCATCGCCTATCTCCTGCCTGATGCCGACCCGGTCCACAAGGTCACCATCATCCCCCGCGGCCGGGCTGGCGGCTATACCATGATGCTGCCGGAAGAAGACCGGTCGTATGAAACGAAGTCGTACTACCTGGCCCAGATCCGCGTCGCCCTCGGTGGCCGGGCTGCTGAAGAAATCGTCTTCAACGAAATCAGCAGCGGCGCTTCCGGTGACCTTCAGAGCGTCACCCGTATCGCCCGCCAGATGATCACCCGCCTGGGCATGAGCCCGAAACTGGGCCCCATGGTCTTTGGCGAACAGCAGGACCAGGTCTTCCTCGGCAAGAGCCTGGGTCACGAACGCAACTACGGCGAAAGCGTAGCCGAACTCATCGACAAGGAAATGCACGACACCGTATCGGAAGCCTATGCCGACGTGCTCCACATGCTGCGGGAACACCTGGATACGCTGAAAAATATGGCCAATGCCCTGATGGAAGTCGAAACGATCAACCATCAGCAAGTCGATAACCTGGTCAAATACGGCACCTTGGAAGGGCCGCAGGGCGTTAAAAAAGAAACTGCTGAAACACCGGCAGAAACGGCAGAAGCCGAAACACCGGACACAGCAGCCGTTTCCGAAGCCGCTCCGACAGCCAAGGAAGAAGCACCTGCACCGGCAGCTCCCAAAGCCGAACAGGCAGAAGTACAGATCAGCCCCTGGGGAAACCCTGTCCCCAAAGGCGGCCTGACCACAGGCCTGACCGATAAGGACGAAGAAGAAAAAAAGGCTGACGAAGAAAAATAGAGAGTGAAAAAAGGCGCTGTCGCATGAAGACAGCGCCTTTTTGAGTATTAAGTTTGCAGTTTGTAGTAGGGGTCGCCGCGTGGGCGACCCGCCTGGGATTTGGCGGTGCTCTCCACGAGCCACTAACCCTAACCTCCCCTTGACAGGGTTATCGTTTATGTTACAATTTCTACATAGAATAGGTGAGTTATGCGCTAGGGAGTAGCGCTTTTTTTTGAATGGATGCTGCCAGGGGCAGCGGCAGAGGTGATTGCTATGAGACAAGACATTCTCGATTTTTTGATACAGCACAAGGACGAATTCGTATCGGGCCAGCAGATTTCTGAGCAGCTCGGGATTTCCCGGACGGCCGTATGGAAGCATATCCGCGTCCTCAAACAGCGGGGCTATGTCATCGAGTCGTATACCAAGAAAGGGTATTGTCTGCGCGAAGCGCCGGAACTGCTGTCGGAACAGGCTATCGAAGAAGGGCTTTCGACGAAAGTCGTGGGACATCATATCGTCTACCGGGAACGCGTCGATTCGACGAACAACGTCGCCAAGAAGCTGGCCGATGAAGGCGCACCGGAAGGGACCATCGTCGTCGCCGAAGAACAGACCGGCGGCCGGGGACGCATCAACCGCTCATTCTTGTCGCCTTTTGCCAAGGGCGTCTGGTTCTCCCTGATCCTGCGGCCTAATATCCCGCCCATGGAAGTCTCCAAGATGACCCTCCTGGCTGCCGTCGCCGTGGCCCGGGCTATCCGCCATCACGGCCTGACGGACTGCGGCATCAAGTGGCCTAATGACATCCTGGTCAAGGGCCGCAAGATGGTGGGCATCCTGACCGAACTAAACGGTTCGGCGGAAAAGGTCAATTACATCATCATGGGTATCGGGGTCAATACGGGTATCACCGCTGAGGACCTGCCTAAGGATTTGCAGTCCATCGTCACCAGTTTTGCCCGCGAAGGCGTCCGCGTCAGCCGGCTGGCCCTGCTGGAAACGCTGCTGAAGGAAATCGAAGGGCTGTACCAGACCGTCTGCCGTGACGGTTTCGCCCCAGTCCTGGCCGAATGGCGGGCCCTGTCCTGCATGTTGGGCCAGGACGTAACGGTCACATCCATCGACAAGACCTTTTCCGGCAAAGCCGTCGATATCGATGAGAACGGCAATCTCCTCGTCGCGACGCCAGAAGGCGTGGAAGTCGTCATGGCAGGGGATATTCATGTCCGTCCGGCTTAATTTAGCCGTAAAGACTATTCAAGACAGGCAAACTCTGTTATTATAATAGGCGTATTATCAACTTAAAGTAGGCAGGAGATAAAGTTATGCTATTAGTCATTGATGTAGGGAATACAAATATTGTCCTGGGCATTTTCAAGGGAAAAGAGCTCATGGACCACTGGCGCGTATCGACGAACCGCCTCCGGACGACCGATGAATACGGCGTCCTCATTCGCAACCTCTTTTATTTGAACGGCGTCAACTCCGATGAAATCGATGCCATCATCATTTCGTCGGTCGTACCGCCGGTCATGCCCACGCTGGAACGCATGTGCCAGCGCTATTTCGGCCTGACGCCGCTGGTCATCGGACCGGGTGTCAAGACGGGCATGGACATCAAATACGACAATCCCCGTGAAGTCGGTGCCGACCGCATCGTCAACGCCGTCGCAGCGTATGAAAAATTCGGCGGCCCGGTCATCATCATCGACTTCGGCACGGCGACGACCTTCTGTGCTGTCGACAAGAAAGGGACGTACCTCGGTGGCGCCATCTGCCCGGGCATCGGCATCTCTACGGACGCCCTGGTCCAGCGCACGGCGAAACTGCCGCGTATCGAAGTCGTCCGCACGGATAAGGTCATCTGCCGCAATACCGTCGAAAGTATGCAGGCCGGCGTCTTCTATGGCTTCGTCGGCCAAGTCGACGGCATCGTCGCCCGTATGCGCAAGGAACTGGGCTGTAAGGCTAAAGTCGTCGCTACGGGCGGCCTGGCCGTCATCGTCGCTCCGGCTACGGATGCCATCGACGTCGTCGAACCCATGCTGACCCTGGAAGGGTTGAGAATCATTTATGACCGCAACCGTTAAGCCCTTTGCCATCGGCAAGGTCGAGCTCGATGCCCCGGTCATCCTGGCCCCTATGGCCGGCGTCTGTGATGCGCCGTACCGGGTCATCGCCCACCGCTATGGGGCGGCCCTGGTCTGCGCGGAAATGGTCAGTTCCCAGGGTATCCGCTACCGCAACCAGCATACAGAAGAACTGCTGCACATCGAAGACGGGGAACACCCCCTGTCCATGCAGATTTTCGGCTCGGACCCGGACGTCATGGCCCAGGCAGCGGCCGTCGTCGAAGAAGACGGTGCCGATATCGTCGATATCAATATGGGCTGTCCCGTCAAGAAAGTCGTCAAGAACGGCGACGGCTCGGCCTTGATGAAGAACCTGCCCCTGGCAGAGAAAGTCATCCGTGCCGTCGTCGGCGCCGTGTCCATCCCGGTCACGGTCAAGATGCGCACCGGCTGGGATGACGCCTCTTTTACGGCGCCGGAACTGGCCAAACGGGCTGAAGCGGCTGGTGCCGCTGCCGTCACCGTCCACGGACGGACGCGGGAACAGTTCTATAGCGGCAAGGCGGACTGGCAGAAAATCAAAGCCGTCGTCGATGCCGTATCCATCCCGGTCATCGGCAACGGCGACGTCGTCGACGGCCCGTCGGCGGCAGCCCTGATGGAACAGACCGGCTGCGGTGCCGTCATGGTCGGCCGCGGCGCTTAGGGCAATCCCTGGATTTTCCCGCAGATACGCCATTATTTGGTGACGGGCGAAGTCCTGCCGCCGCCGACGGCCATGGAACGTTATGAACAGATGCTGTCCCATTTTGAAGCCCTGCTGGCCTATAAAGGTGAATACATCGGCGTCCGGGAGATGCGCTCCCACGCCTCGTGGTATACCCACGGCCTCTATGGCTCGGCGGCCCTGCGCGAACGCATCAACCGGGCCGGTTCGGCTGACGAATTCCGAGCCATCGTCCGCGACATGATGGACAAGGCGCGCCGGGCAGGGACATAGCTGTTTTATTGACACAAGGGACGGATGTGCATATAATTAAGAGTACGGTATAAATTAAAGATATGATATTGAAACGTGATTATATCGCAGGAGGAGCAGGAATATCATGACCAACGAAACGCTGATTACCCAGGAAGGGTTACAGAAATTAAAAGATGAATTGAATGAACTGAAATCGGTCCGCCGCATTGAAATTTCTCAGCGCATCAAAGAAGCTATCGCCCTCGGTGACTTGAGCGAAAACGCCGAATACGATGCCGCCAAGAATGAACAGGGCATCATCGAAGGCCGTATTGCCGAATTGGAAGCCAAGATCCGCACGGCTAAGATCATCAAGGAAACCGATGATGGCTCGGATAAAGTCCGCCTCGGTTCCAAAGTCATCCTGGAAGATGCCGAAACGGGGGACCGCTTCGATTACACCGTCGTCGGTACGGCAGAAGCCGATCCGTTCAACGGCCGCATTTCCAATGAATCTCCTGTAGGGAAAGCCATCCTCGGCCAGGTCATCGATGCTGCCAATCCGGCTATCGTTACCGTCAAAGCACCGGCAGGTGAAATCAAATACCGCATCTTGCCGCCTGATGCAGAATAAATCCTAGGAGGAATATCATGTCGGACACGAAAGAAAAAGAAACGCCCATTATTGAAGAAGAAAAATTGAATGACCAAATGAAGGTCCGCCGCGAAAAGATGCAGGAATTCATCGACGCCGGCGTCTATCCCTTCGGTCAGAAATACAACTGGGATCATCATGCACAGGAAGTCAAAGATGACGCCGTTGAACTGGAAAAGAATGAAACCGTCGTCAGCGTCGCCGGCCGCCTCATGGCCATCCGCCGCCACGGCAAGACTGCATTCTGCGTCCTCCGCGACTTGAGCGGCGAAATCCAGCTCTATTTCCGCAAAGACGTACTCGGTGAAGAATCGTACAATTTATTCAAGCTCCTCGATATCGGTGATATCGTCGGCGTCGAAGGGACAGTCTTCGTCACCCATACGGGCGAAACGACGATTCGCGTCGAAAAATGGACCCTCTTGTCCAAATCGCTCCGTCCGCTGCCGGAAAAATTCCATGGCCTGACCGATAAGGAAACGCGGTATCGCCAGCGCTACCTCGACCTCATCGTCAATCCGGAAGTCAAAGACACATTCATCAAACGGTCGAAGATCATCAAGGGCATCCGCAAATACCTCGATGACCGCCACTTCCTGGAAGTCGAAACGCCGATGCTCCATACCATCGCCGGCGGCGCTGCAGCCCGTCCGTTCAAGACCCATCACAACGCCCTCGATATGGACATCTACCTGCGTATCGCACCGGAACTCCACCTCAAACGCCTCCTCGTCGGCGGCTTGGAACGGGTCTATGAAATGAACCGCTGCTTCCGCAACGAAGGCATCGATACACGGCATAACCCGGAATTCACGACGGTCGAATTGTACCAGGCTTATGGCGACTTGGAAGACGTCATCAACATTACGGAAGACATGGTCTCCAAACTGGCAGAAATGCTCTATGGCACGATGAAATTGACCTATATCGACAAGGAAATCGACCTCACGCCGCCGTGGGACCGCATGACCATGATCGAAGCCGTCAAGAAATTCAGCGGTGCTGACTTTGAAGGCATTACCGATGTCGAAACGGCCCGCAAGATGGCTGACGAACACGACGTTGAATACGGCCAGTACGATGGCGTCGGCAAGATCATCAACGCTTTCTTTGAAAAATTCGTCGAAGAAAACCTCATCCAGCCGACGATCATCACCGGTCATCCCCTGGAAATCTCGCCGCTCACCAAACAGGACCGGGACAATCCGCTCTTGACCTATCGTTTTGAAGCCTTCATCTATGGCCGCGAACTGGCCAATGGCTTCTCGGAATTGAATGATCCCATCGACCAGCGCAACCGCTTCATCGAACAGATGAAGGAACGGGAACGCGGCGATGACGAAGCGCATCAGATGGACGAAGACTACTGCCGCGCACTGGAATATGGCCTGCCTCCGACAGGCGGCCTGGGCATCGGCATTGACCGACTGGTCATGTTCCTGACCAACAGCCCGTCTATCCGCGACGTTCTCCTCTTCCCGTTGAGCCGCCCGGAACAGCATAAATAAGATAAGGACGGTTCCATGAAGGTTTCTGCCATCATGCACGATTCCTTTGACTTAAAAGTTTTTCGTTCGTCGTTCATCGTTCATCGCGATGGCTTGTTATTTTTGCTCCCTTGCGACAAACGATGAACGGCCTGCGACCAACGTAAAACGGAGCTGTCTTCATTGGACAGCTCCGTTTTCTCAATCCTACGAAGGAGGAACGCTATGAAATGTACAGCCATGGCTGCGCTGGTCTTCGCTGCCTGCCTGGCCTGGGGGCCGGCAACGGGGGCGGCACCAGCTGAAAAGCCGGAAAAGGCCCTGACCGGGACTGCCACTGCAGCCGCAGTGGATGCCGGCGGGAAAGCCGGGACCGTTCCGTCTGCCCAGAAGGACGCCGATAAGGCCATCAAGGCCGTCGCGCCCCAGTCCGATGACAAAACCGGCAAAGCGGATAAATCCGATAAAGACGGCAAAGAGAATAAAGACAGCAAAAAAGAAACGGCCCATGTACCGACGGATGATGACTGCGTCCTCCTCGATTCGCTGGATACGCTGACCATTCCGCCCCTGCAGGCCAGTGATTTTTACATCGGCAGCATCCATCACGGCGACAGCCCGGCCAAGGTCAAGCGCATTTTTGGGCCGCCGGCGAAGTTTTCCCGCAGCACCCACTATACGACCATGCAGTACAACGACAAGGACTTGAAGATGCGCTTTACTTTCCGCAACAAGACGGCTGACAGCCTGCGCCACAGTGCCGATACGCGCAAAGCCGTCCTGCCCGGTGCGGAATCGATGTTCCTGTCGGCTGGGACGAACATCCTAATCGGCCGGGACGTACGCCTGAAATATCCGGCCGAAGTGCTGCTGCGCCAATATGGCCTGCCCGATTCGGTCCTGCGCGATGCCGATGCCAATGTCTATTACTTCACTTATGAAAGTCCGCGGAAAGATGTCATGTACGTCTTTGCCATCGGCAACCGCCGCATCGAACGCGTGGCCCTCATGCCCGTGCGGCCGCCGTACATTACGGGGGACGAACCGGCGGACCGCATGAAACTGGGCGAACGGGACTTTACCCTCATGGGTTTTGGCCTCAACCAGCCTTTCGAGCCGAACAAGTACAACATGTGGACCAACCTGGTCAAGCGCAATAACAGCAACTTCTGGCTCTATGGCGATTACGGCGTCGAAGTGGACCGGCGCAATATCGTGCAGAAAGTCTTCCTCTTGACGAATAATGCCTATACTGGCCGCGGGGCGACCCTGGGTTATCATGTCTCGACGATCCTGGCCTTATATGGCCGGCCGGACCGCGTTGAATGGGGGCCGGACAAAGAAAAATCCGTCGACGCCTATTACTATGACAGTCCCTATCAGAAAGGCGTGTCCCTGGTCATCGTCGTGCGTCACAACGAGCCCTATGTCGATGACATCATCCTGACGTCGACGCCGATCAAGAACATCCAGGACCCGATGGAACGGTATGGATTGAAATGATGATACATATTGTTTTGTCATATGTCAAAATAAAATAGCAAAAATGCTTTACTTATATGATGAAAGTTAGGTATAATAAAATAAATAATATAAGAAAACGAAGGTGATTTTCATGGTTACAGATGCAGATGTTTTAAAACGGTGGAAGTACATTGCCCAGGACGATGAAAAATTGTTGATTCTCATTGGCGGACCCGGTTCCGGCAAGAGCAGCTTGATTCGTGAACTGACATTCCAGGATGGCTGGAAAATCTGTGAAGCCCGGGAACTCTTTGATGACGAATTCCTGGAAATCCCCCGCGCTGACCGCCCGGATAAGGCCATTGCCCTGGTGTCGGCAGCCATTCATCGTCTCAATGCCCGTGTTGTCATGATTGATAATGTTGAATTCCTGTTCGCACCGATCCTGAACCTCGACCCCGTAGCGATGCTGAAGAAGTTGAGCCGCGAATGCCCGATTATCGTCAGCTGGCGCGGCAGCCTGGAAGGCAATACTTTGTATTTTGAACACAATGGCGATCCGAAATATGCTAAATTCGTCATCGATAACCCGAATCACGTCATTTGCCTCGACGAATAAAAATAGGCGTAATTTAAAGATTCGTTATTTTTTCGCAATCGTTTTTTCATAGATACTTGTTAGAATGAGTGCTGTCCCGCAAAGAAAAGCTCTTTGCGCGGCAGCACTTTTTTTTTACCTGCCATTGTGGTATACTTTCTAGTATTGTTGTAAACATTTCATCAGGTATTCAGCGAAAAGGAGTTAAAAACATGAGTGATTATATTATTGCCGTCATCCTGGGTATCGTCGAAGGGGTCACGGAATATTTGCCAGTTTCATCGACAGGCCATATGATTCTCGTCGGCGATATGCTCGGCTTTACCGGTCCCCGGGCCAGCGTCTTTGAAGTCTTCATCCAGCTCGGCGCTATCTTGTCGGTCATCGTCATTTATAAAGAGAAGTTCATCCGCATGCTCCATCAGTACCGCTGCTGGGACCTCTTCCGCCGGGAAAACTGGTTCCGCACCGATACGGGACTGACCCTGGCCCACGTCGCAGCCGGCATCGTGCCGGTCATGGGCATCGGCTATCTGGCCCACCACGCCATCAAGACCTATCTCTTTTCGGCAGGGACGGTCATCATCGGCCTCATCATCGGTGGTATCTTCATGCTCGTCGCTGAAAAGTCCCATACCAAGACGGTCTGTAACGACGTCGAAAAGATGACTATTGCCCAGGCCTTCCTGACGGGCATGTTCCAGATCCTGGCCTTATGGCCCGGCTTTTCCCGTTCCGGTTCGACCATTGCCGGCGGCCTTTTCCTGGGCCTCAGCCGGAAAGCAGCAGCTGACTTTTCCTTCATCATCGCCGTACCGGTCATGATCGTCGCCTGTTTCTATGACCTCTTGAAGAGCCTGAGCGACCTCAGCGGCAACGACCTGGTCATGATCGTCATCGGCTTCATTACGGCCTTCATCGTCGCCTACATCTCGGTCCTCTGGTTCCTGAAATTCATGAACAAGTCGACGCTGGCATCCTTTGCCTACTACCGTTTCGTCGTAGCCGTCATTTCCTTCGTCTACTTCTTCATCCTGTAGGGCGTTGGCCTGCCATCATGCGAGTATGGTTTGTAGTACGGAGCTTGTAGTTGTCAGAGAAAACCTTTAAATTTAAAGCCATCCCCTAACCACTAGCCACTAGCTGCTAACCCTAAAAAGGGGCTGTCGTACGTGCGACAGCCCCTTTTTTTGAATCAGGTTGGCGGGATCCCCATGGCGGGCGCCCCACGTGGTCGCCCTTACGGATGCCGATGGCGGGATTCCCACAACGGGCCGCAACCACGAGCCACTAGGCCACAGACGCCATCACAATCCGCTGCCGGCGAGCTGGCGGAATTCGTTGGCCAGTTCGTCCAGGAAGGGGATGATCTTGGCGTCGTCGATGTCGGCGTTGAAGGCTTCCATCATGTTGGGGAAGAAGATGTACAGGCCCTGCATATAGACGTAGTAGTAATACTGCAGGTCGTCATGGCTCATGATGGCCAAGGCCAGGGCGTCGTTGACGGCGAAGTTGAGGTCGTAGAAGTCGAGGATTTCATCTTTGAAGCGGCCTAAGTCGAGCTCGCCGCGCTGGTAGTCTTCCATGAGGTGGCTGCCCATTTCTCCCAAGGCATCGGCAATGTCGCCGACGTTGTCCGGAACGGCAAGGCCGGCGTCTTCCATGACGTGCGTCAAGGTGTGGAGCGACGTGATCAGGGATTCACAGAAAAAATTAAAGGTCAGGGCTCCTTCAGAGCCGCGCAGATTCGTAAAGACAGTAGATTCCATAAGGACCTCCTTGAAGTAATTTTTTCTATTATAGCATATTTTGCCGGAAATGAATTGAATCGAGGCCATGAATATAGTAGGATAATACTAAGAGTATTTTATAGGAGGTAATCGTTGTGTCTCAACGCAATCAAAAAATTAAATTGAAGAAGCGGTCCCGCCAATCGGCACGTATCCATCGCGGCTTTGCCATGCCTGTCGGTCCGGGCAGTGAAAACAGCCTGGTCAGTTTCCGCGACTTTGCCGATCTGAAGGCCAAGTATTTCCGCTTTACCGGCCGCATCCAGCGCCGGCCTTTTATTTTCCGGACGCTGATCTTGATGTTCGCCCAGTTCATGTTTTCCATCATCCTCTACAGCAAGATCGTCGAATCTATTTTAATCAATCATATGGAATATGCCATCATCTTCGGTATCATCTTCGTTCTGCTGTCCATTCCGGCTATTTGGTCCCAGATTTCCCTGGGCGTCCGGCGCTGTCACGACATCAATAAGCCCGGCCTCATGTTTGCCGTTCCCTTCATTTGTTACCTGGCCAGCTATGTCCTGCCCGTCCTGGGACAGGATACGGCGGCGACGGCAGCCCAGTCGATCATGGCTGTATCCTATTTAGGCTTGTTCACGGTCAAGGGGACGTCCGGCGATAACGCTTACGGTCCGGAACGGGCACGATAGGGGGCGGTAGCATGACCTTAGCAGAAGGAAAAATCGGACACGACTATATCATCGAAACATTGGATTTGCCGGACCAGACGGAAAAGCGCCTCCAGGCCCTGGGCATGATTGAAGGGACGGAAATCTCCGTGCTCAATAATAAGAACGAAGGGACGGTCATCATCAAGATGCGCAGCACCCGCCTGGCCTTGGGCAAGGGCATTTCGTCGCATATCGGCATAAGGGGGAAAGACCATGACTAGCGAAGTAAAAATAAAGGCTGGCCAGCCGCAGGTCCAGAAGGCACCGGTCAAGGCTGAAAAAAAGGAAATGACCGTCGCTTTCATCGGCAATCCGAACTGCGGCAAGACGACGCTGTTCAACGCCTATACGGGGGCCAACCTCAAGGTCGCCAACTGGCCCGGCGTTACCGTCGAAAAAGTTGAAGGCGCCATCAATGCCCACGGCTATCACATTCATCTCGTCGACCTGCCCGGGACGTACAGCTTGACGTCGTACACCATGGAAGAACAGGTTTCGCGGAATTTCATCCTCAGTGACGATGTCGACGTCATCGTCGATGTCATCGACGCGTCGGCGCTGGAACGCAATCTCTACCTGACCTTGCAGCTCCTGGAACTGGGGAAACCCGTCGTCGTCGCCTTGAACATGATGGACATCGTCGAAAAACGGGGCATGGAAATCGACTTGCACCGCCTGCCGGAAATGCTCGGCGTGCCGGTCATCCCCGTATCGGCCCTGAAGCGCCGCGGCCTGAGCGTCCTGCTCCATGCGGCCGTGCACCACAAGGACCACGTCCACCCGGATCGGCTCATCCACAACCATTCAGACCATACCCATCATCAGCATAATCATCACAGTGAATTCGCCATGGTCTACAGCGACGCCATGGAAGACCGCATCGACGCCGTGCGCCAGCTCCTGCATGACAAATATCCCGATTTGTACAATCACCGCTGGCATGCGCTGAAGCTCATCGAAAGGGACCCGGAAATTACGGCCAAGTATCCCGTCGACGACGTCCATCACGTCCTGGACCGCAGTTATGAAACGGATATCATCACCGAAAAATATGCCTTCATCGAAGAAATCATCCATGAAGTCGTCGTCAACCAGGCGTCGAAAGCAGCGGCAACGGATTCCGTCGACCGCTACTTGACCGATAAATGGCTGGGCATCCCCATCTTCCTGGCCATCATGGCCATCGTCTTTTTCCTGACTTTCTTCATCGGCGATATGGTCCAGGATTCCTTCCAGGGCTCCATTGATACTTTATCGGCCCTGGCTGAAGGCGGCCTGACTTCGCTGGGGGCTGACGATATGCTCATTTCCCTGGTCTGTGATGGCATCATCGCCGGCGTCGGCGGCATCCTGACCTTTTTGCCCAACATCTGTATCCTCTTCTTTGCCCTGGCCATCCTGGAAGACAGCGGTTACATGTCCCGCGTGGCCTATGTCATGAACGATATCATGAACCGTTTGGGTTTGTCGGGCCGGGCCTTCATCCCCATGATCCTCGGCTTTGGTTGCAGTGTGCCGGCCATCATGGCGTCGCGTGCTCTGGAGGATAAACGCGACCGCTATCGGACGATGCTGGTTACGCCTTTCATATCCTGCAGTGCCCGCCTGCCCATTTACATCCTCTTTTCGGGCATGTTCTTCCCGCACAATGCCATGATTGTCGCCTATTCCATGTACCTCATCGGCATCGTCGTCGCCCTGGCAGCCCTGAAGGCGATGAATCTCTTCAGTCATGAGAAAAAGGAAAACGACCTGCTCATCGAGCTGCCGGAATATAAGCGGCCCAGTGCCCATACGGTCTACGTCTATGTCTGGGAAAAAATCAAGGATTACCTGAGCCGTGCCGGTACAGTCATCTTTGCCGCTTCCATCCTCATGTGGTTCATCCTCAACTTCGGCCCTGCCGGCTATGGCGATATGGCCGACAGTTTCGGGGCCATCATCGGCAAGGCCATCGTGCCTTTCTTTGCGCCCATCGGCCTGGGGTACTGGCAGATCTGTCTGGCCCTCATCGCTGGCATTTCGGCCAAGGAAGTCGTCGTATCCAGTTTCGCCGTCCTCTTCGATGGCGTCAACATCAATTCTCCGGCAGCCCTGGCGGCTTTGGCCTCTATGATGAGCCAAGGCGGCTTTACTCAGCTCAATGCCTACTGCATGATGCTCTTCTCGCTGCTCTATATTCCCTGTGCCGCCACGATAGCCACGATCCACGCCGAATCGCACAGCTGGAAGTGGACGGCTTTCTCCGTCTGTTTCCAGATTGCCGTTGCCTGGGTCCTGACCTTCGTCGTCTATCAGATCGGAAGTCGGATTTTTTAATCACTAATAACTAAGGAGTGCAGTATGACAGAACCTATGATAAAAACGGATCATCTCAGCCATACCTATGAAGACGAAGACGGCAAGGTGGTCTATGCTTTGAAGGATATTTCCCTGGAAATCGGCAAGGGCGAGTTCGTCGCCATCATCGGGACCAACGGTTCGGGCAAGTCGACGCTGGCCAAGCATTTCAACGTCCTCCTGACGCCGACGTCCGGCACGTGTGAAGTCTGCGGCATGCGGACCGATGACCCCGACAATATCTGGAAGATACGCCAGCACGTCGGCATGGTCTTCCAGAATCCGGATAACCAGATCGTCGCCGCCGTCGTCAAAGAAGACGTGGCCTTTGGCCCGGAAAACCTCGGCGTCCCGTCGGACGAGATCAAGACCCGCGTCAGCGATGCCCTGCGCCGCGTCAACATGACCATTTATGCCAAGCACGGACCGCACCTCCTGAGCGGCGGCCAGAAACAGCGCGTCGCCATTGCCGGTATCCTGGCCATGCAGTGCGACTGCATCGTCCTCGACGAACCGACGGCCATGCTCGACCCTGTCGGCCGCAAGGAAGTCATGGATACGCTCCACCAGCTCCATGACGAAGGCATTACCATCATCATCATCACCCATTTCATGGAAGAAGCCGTCCAGGCCGACCGGGTCGTCGTCGTCGACCAGGCCGAACTGAAGATGGACGGGGCGCCGCGTGACGTCTTTACGCACGTCAAAGAGCTGAAGGCCATGGGCCTCGACGTACCGGTAGCGGCGGAACTGGCCGAACGGCTGCGCCAGAAAGGCCTCGACCTGCCGGACTCCATCATTACCGAGGAAGAATTAGGAGATGCATTATGTCAATTAAGTTAAGCAACGTGACCTATACCTACGGCATCGGGACGCCTTTTGAAAAGACGGCCCTCTACGATACAGATGTCGAAATCCATGAAGGGGAATTCGTCGGCATCATCGGTCATACCGGATCGGGCAAGTCGACGCTGGTCCAGATCCTCAACGGCCTCATCAAGCCGACTTCCGGAACGGTGACCGTCGACGGGACGGATATCGGCAAGAAGACGAAAGAAGCCATGGCCGTGCGCCATAAAGTCGGTATGGTCTTCCAGTATCCGGAGTATCAGCTCTTTGAAGAAACTATTGCCAAAGACATCGCCTTCGGGCCGCGCAATTTCGGTCTGAGCGAAGAAGAAATCACGGAACGGGTCAAAGAAGCCATGGACTTCGTCGGCCTCGATTATAAGACCTATGCCGACCGTTCGCCGTTCCGCCTGAGTGGCGGCCAGATGCGCCGCGTCGCCATTGCCGGCGTCATCGCCATCCATCCGTCGTATCTCATCCTGGACGAACCGTCAGCCGGCCTGGATCCTATCGGCCGGCGGGAAATCTTTTCGGAAATCCAGCGCTGGCACCAGGAAAAGGGCATTACCGTCATCTTGGTATCGCACAACATGGACGATATTTCCCGCCTGGCCAGCCGCCTCCTGGTCTTGTCCCACGGCCATATCGTCCTCGACGGCGAACCGCTGAACATCTTTGCGACTCAGCAGCAGGCCCTGCACGATGCCGGCGTGTCCGTGCCGCCTGTAACGGGTGCCCTCCAATATCTCCAGGGCCGGGGCTTTGCCGTCGACGACCGGGTACGGACGGTCGAAGAAGGGGCACAGGCTATTTTTGACTGCCTGAAAGGAGGCAAGGGCCATGCTCACTGATATTACTTTGGGCCAGTATTTTCCTGGCACGTCTTTTTTGCATAAACTCGATCCGCGCATCAAGATCGTCGCTACGATGATCTTCATCGTCGCCATCTTTTTTGCCCATTCCCTGGCATCCTATGCCATCGTCACGGCCTTCGTGGCCTTGAATTTCGCCATTTCCCGCCTGCCGGCGAAGTTCATCGTCAAGTCGCTGAAGCCCTTGTGGGTCATCATCATTTTCACCATGGGCGTCCATATCTTCACGACGCCAGGCGATGTCCTCTGGCAGTACGGCATTTTCCACATCACCAAAGAAGGCCTGTATCAAGGGGCCCTCATGACGGCCCGCCTGGTCTTCCTCATCGTCTTTTCGTCGCTGTTGACGTATACGACGTCGCCTATCGTCCTGACCGACGGCATCGAACACCTGCTCAATCCCTTTAAGCGCATCGGTGTGCCGGCTCACGAACTGGCCATGATGATGACCATTGCCCTGCGCTTCATCCCGACCCTTTTGGAAGAAACGGACCGCATCATGAAGGCCCAGACGGCGCGGGGTGCCAATTTTACCAGCGGCAGCCTCTTGCAGCGCGGCAAGAACATGATCCCCCTGCTGGTACCGCTCTTCGTCAGCGCCTTCCGCCGGGCCGATGACCTGGCGACGGCCATGGAAGCCCGCTGCTACCGCGGCGGTGAAGGGCGGACGCGGATGAATGAATTGTCCTATACCTATCGGGACGGCATCGCCATGGCGGCTGTCCTGATTGTCACGGCCGTCCTGGCCGCTATGCGGTGGTTATGATGAAGAAGAATATCTGCCTCGTCGTCGCCTATGACGGTACGGATTTCCACGGCTTCCAGCGCCAGACCAACGCCGAGTCGATCCAGGGCTGCATCGAACAGGGCTTGTCGGCTATTTTCCAGACGCCTATTACGATTTATGGCGCCGCCCGCACGGATGCCGGTGTCCACGCCCGCGGCCAGGTCGTCAATTTCTATGGTCAGGAATCGATTCCGACGGAAAAGATTCCCTATGCCATGAAAGGCTATCTGCCGCCGGAAATTGCCGTCCTGTCGGCCCGGGAAATGCCCAATCGCTTCAGCGTCCGCCACGATAATGTGGGCAAGCATTACCGCTATTCCATCGACAACAACCGCATGCACGACCCCTTTCTCCTGCGCTATGCCTGGTTCATCCGCAAGCCCCTGGACCGGCAGGCCATGCGGGAAGGGGCGGCCATCCTCTTGGGGACGCATGATTTTTCTGCTTTTGAAGGCCAGAATACGACGCCCATGAATCCTGTGAAGACGATGTATTCCATTACCCTCCATGAGCGGGGCCATGTCCTAGACATCGACGTCGTCGGCGACGGCTTCCTCTACCATATGGTGCGGAACATTGCCGGCGGCCTCGTCGACCTGGGCCTGCACCGCCTGACACCGGAGCGCTTCCGGGAAATCCTCGCCAGCGGCGACCGGACTCAGCTCGGGGCGACGGCACCGGCCCAGGGCCTGTGCCTGGAGACCGTCTTTTATGATGAAGGGGAGCTGAAAGGGCGCATTGCCGAATTAGAAGGAGAATGAGCCTTTTTACAGCGCTGATGGGCATAATATGCTATAATAAAAGAGAATAGTATAGTTCCGTTTTTTTCAGGCGGAGGTGAGGACCATGCTGACCAGCTTACTGAAAACCATTACTAAAGGAAAAGACCTTAGCGAACGGGAAAGCGCTATCGTCATGGAGCAGATCATGGAAGGGACGATTTCAGACGTCCAGTTGGCTGCTTTTTTGGCAGCCTTGACGACGAAAGGCGCTTCAGAGCGGGAAATCACGGCCTTTGCCCGGACCATGCGGAAATACAGTATGCATGTTCCCTGTACGATGGACGTCTTCGACATCGTCGGGACCGGCGGCGGCCGGACCAAGACCTTCAACATCTCGACGACGGCGTCTTTCGTCATCGCCGCCGGTGGCGTCCGCGTCGCCAAGCACGGCAACCGGGCCAAGACGTCGCGCAGTGGTTCTGCCGACGTTCTGGAAGCCTTAGGGGCCAATATCTTCCTCAGCCCCGAAAGCTGCCTGGATATGCTGGGGCAGATCGGCCTCTGTTATTTCTATACGCGTTACTACTATTATATGATGAAACGTATCGATGCCGTCCGCGAACAGTTGGGTATCTATACGGTCTTCGATGTCCTGCGGCCCTTGACCAATCCGGCTCATGCAGTCTATGAGATCCTCGGCGTCAATGCGCCGCACCTGGTCGAACCCATGGCCCATGTCCTGGCTGCCCTCGGCGTCCGCCACGGCATGGTCGTCTATGGTCAGGACGGCAGCGATGAAATCTCGGCATCGGCAGCGACGACGATTTGCGAATTTACGCCAGAATCGTTTTCGACGTATGAAATCAGGCCGGAAGATTTCAACCTGCCCAGGGCTTCGCGGGACGAACTGCGCGGCGGCCTGCCCAAGCACAATGCTGCCATTACCCGCGCCGTCCTCGACGGCCGCAAGGGCGGGGCCCGGACAGCCGTCCTCCTCAATGCCGGCGCCGGTCTCTACGTCGGTGGCAGTGTCCTCAACCTCTATGCCGGCGTCCGCAAGGCAGCCCGCCTCATCGACAGCGGCCTGGCCCGGCAGAAACTCGATGACTTCCTCATCCTGAGCCAGCGCCTGGGACAGGCGGAAAAAGTGAAGCTCATAGCAGACAGGGACCCGGAAGATATGGTATAATAAAGGGTACGAAAAAATTCATTATTACGTGAGGACCGCATTTCTATGAATGATAAATATTTAGGCTGGCTCCTTCATATCGGCGGGGGCATCTTAGTCGTCTTGATGTTTTTATCGATTCAGCTCATGGCACCTGATTTTTATTCGATCATGTGGCATCTGACCGTCAGTGGTGATCTGGATGGGTTAGCCGATTACATTGCCTCTTTTGGCTTCTATGCCATCGGCATCAGCGTGTTCATGATTGCCTTTGTCAATGCCATCGGCCTGCCGTCCATTCCCTTCCTGACCGTCAACGGCATCATCTTCGGCCTCATTCCGGGCATCATCATTTCCTGGATCGGCGAAGTCATCGGCATTGAAATCAGCTTCCGACTGACTCGGACGCTGCTCCGCAAGCAGGCCCAGAAGGTCATTTCCAAGAGCAAGATGCTGGAAAAACTCGATTCTTACAGCTGTATCAAGACAGTCATGATGGGCCGGGCCATCCCGTATGCACCGAATGTCGTCGTCACGGCGTTCAGTGCCTTGAGCCATATTTCTTACCGCGACCACTTCATTGCCAACTTCTTCGGCAAGATGCCGGCCGTCCTGGTCGAAGTTTGGCTGGGCCATGACCTCCTGCGCATCCAGGAACACTGGGGCCGCCTGCTCATATTGGTAGCCGTCGTTTCTTTCATTTATGGCATCATCTGGTGGCGCAAGCGTCACATAAAAAAAAACCGATATCATAGGGTGAAGTAAAAAAAAGGAGCTGTCGCATCGCGACAGCTCCTTTCAGGTTGTTAGTTGTTAGCGGATAGGTTTAATTTTTTACTTTTTTACGAGATTTCCTGTTCTGACGATTTTTTATCGTCCTGGACGATATCAGTCCATAACTTATCGGCTGTCGGCTGCCAGTGCTTGGCATAGGCTTTGCATTTAGCACAGAGGTGTTCAACCGATTCTGGTGACTGCATGTCCGTCGATTTGGCTCCCGTCCGTTTGACCATATCGACGAGGGATTGGGGATTTTCCAACATCGGGCAGGGGCGGAGATGATTGTGGTTGAACGGCTGCCCTTTTGCGTATTCCTTAAATAAGGGCTGCTGGAGACAGGTGATGAGGTCCTGGTCGTTGATGTTGGCACTAGAGTAGTGGATAAAGACGCACGGTTCGACGTCGCCGTTAGGATTGATATGGCAGTAGTTGCGGCCGCCAGCGACACAGCCATCAATGAACTGGCCATCGTTCTGGAAGTCGATAGCAAAAATGGGTTTGCCGCCCTTTACGCTGCGGATTTCACGGATACGCCGTACCATATAAGCACGCTGTTCCGGTGTGGGCAGTAAATCGACAGAGGCATCGTTGCCGACGGGCATATAGTGGAAGTACCAGGTAAACCAGGCTCCCTTGCTGATGAGGAGGTCGAGGAAGGTATCGGATGTGACGGTCTGGATGTTCTTACGGGTATAGCAGATGGAAGTACCGAAGACGATACCGTACTGGCGCAGTAGGTCCATGGCGTGCATGACCTTGTCGAAGACGCCTTCACCGCGGCGGCTGTCGTTGACTTCGCGGAAGCCTTCGACGCTGAGGGAGAAGCTGAGGTTGCCGACCTTGACGACTTCCTGGCAGAATGCATCGTCGATGAGGGTCCCATTGGTAAAGGCGTGGAATTCGCAGTCCGGATGTTTCCGACAAAGTTTCAGGATGTCCGCTTTGCGGACCAGCGGTTCGCCGCCAGTGAGGAGGTAGAAATGGCAGCCTACTTCTTTGCCTTGGCTTACGATTTTATCCATGACATCGTAGGACAGGTTCAGGGTGTGACCATATTCGGCAGCCCAGCAGCCGATGCAGTGCAGGTTGCAGGCGCTGGTCGGGTCGAAGAGGATGGCCCAGGGAATATTGCAGTGATATTTGGCTTTGGCTTCGTCCCGCGTACGCAGACCGTAGAAGCCCGATTCAAAGCCCAGGTCCATGACGGCTGTACGGACTACGTTGGGGTTGAGTGTATCCAGGGCTCGGTTGAGGAATTGGAACCACTTGCCGCCTTCGTCAATGAGCTTGCGGGCATTGGCAAAAGATTCTTCTTCAAATAAGTCACCGAAGAAGGTTTCCATAATCGTGGTCAGTCGTTTCAAAGTCTTCTTACGGGTTTCTGGATTTTTTTCGGCCATGATGCGGTTGACCAGGAGGGCGACCGATTCTTTTTGGGCTTTATACATGAGTTTATTCAAGGGAATCATCTCCTGAGGAGTTTAATGAAGTAATGATTAGCAGATGATGAGGACGGGAAGGCCTGAATGGGAGGATACATAGCGGCCGACGCTGCCCAGGAGGACGCTTTGGATACGGCTCAGGCCGCGGCTGCCCATGACGATGAGGTCCGTTTCCGTATCGGCTGCGGTCTGTAAGATGATCGGACCGGGCGAGCCGATTTTATACAGGCATTGCAAGGGGACTTGAGATGACAATTCTTCCTGGCAGCGCAGGAAGGCGTTATGACCCTTGGTCCGCATGTGAGCGGCTAATTCCTGTAATTTATGCGGTTCCAGCGTATTGGGGATGGCCGTATCGCGCAGGCTGTCGCTGACGCTGGCGACGTAGAGGACGGTCAGGGAAGCGCCATCTCCTTTGGCCAGGACTTCGGCTTGTTTCAGGGCCTGTAAAGACGATTCAGACCCGTCTACGGGCACCAGGATATGCCGGTATGGGCCTTTCTTTTCATCGCGGGCCAAGAGGACCGGGCAGGGTGCGTGGGTGATGACGTAAGTGCTGACGCTGCCGAGAAGAAAATTCTTGAGGGCCTGGCCGCCGCCGCGGCCCATGCAGATGAGGTCTGCCGATTGGGATTTCTGTTCTGCCAGGATGGCCGCTTCCGGGGCGCTGAGTTCAAAAATAGACTGGACTGACAGGGAAGCGGGTATCGTGGCGGCAAATTTTTTTAACAGTCCTGTGCTGTTGGCCTGGGCCGAAGCCGTCATTTCATCCATAGTCAGTTCACTCGTATTTTCCATTTGCCCGAACTGGTTGATGATATCGGCCATATTGGCGACGCTCAGCAGGGTAATGGCACCGCCAGTGATCCTGGCGATGTCGATGGCGTGCTGCAAGGCTTGTTTAGAATGATCGGATCCGTCGATAGGGACGAGGATATGCTGATATGATTTCATAAAAATACCTCCTTCAAGGGTACCTTTAGGATAGCCTTGAAGGAGGCTGGCGTCAAAGTGGTTTTGCCGTATACGAACTATAGCTCTTGTGTTATAATTAGGTATACGAATATTTTTTGTTACATAAAGGAGCTTTTATGGAGTTGGAAAGACGTGAATATGAATATATCCGTAAAATTGCTGAGACAGGGAGTTTCATAGCGGCAGCCGAAAAATTATACATCACCCAGCCGTCGTTGAGCCAGTTCATCCGCCGCATCGAGCGCCATGTCGGTGCGGAACTCTTTGACCGTTCCCATCAGCCTGTGACCTTGACCGAAGCCGGGCGTATCTATCTGGACATCGAAGGGCAGATCCAGGACTTGTGCAAGGTCCGGGAACAGCGTATCCAGGATTTGGGGCAGACCGTTGGCGGCACCGTGCGCATCGGCAGTTCCAATTATCGCAGTTCGACCATCCTGGCGCGGGCTATTCCCATCATCAACGAACGCTATCCGCACATCGATATCTGCCTGGAAGAAGGGACGACGCGGGAATTGGAAGATTTCGCCATCCAGGGAAAGACGGATTTTTCTATCGTCGTTAAGCCTACAGGGCATAGGGACTTGGATTATATCGAACTTTTCCGGGAAGAATTGCTCTTGGCTGTCTCGCCGGACTGGGGCCTGGGGCGGGAACCGCTGCATGACGAGGGCCTCCACTCCCGCTATCCTGTCTTTGATTATCACAGCCTCGACGGCCATCCCTTCCTGGTCATGAAAGAAGGCCAGGAACTGCGCCATTCCTTTTTTGCCCTTGTCGAAGCCCTGGATATATCGCCGACAGTGGCCCTGGAAACGACGGACATGGCCACGGCCCAGACCCTGGCCGGCATCGGCGTCGGCGCGGCTATCGTACCGGGTGGCCTGGCTCTGGCCAATATCCCAGCTGTGGAACCGAAGTATTTTTCCCTGCGGGCCTATCTGGACGACTGGGATATCGTCCTGGCCTATAAACGGGGACGTTACTTGTCCAAGGCCGATAAAGCCGTCATCCGCGTCATCTGTGACGTCGCTGGTTGAAAAGCGCTGTCGCGTAGCGGCTTCTGCCATCCCCTAACCACTAGCTACTAACCACTAACCACTAAAAAAAGCGCTGTCTTTATAAGACAGCGCTTTTTGCATTCCCAAACGGATTATTTTGCGAAGTAACGAGCCAGGAGGCCATCGAATACACGGCCATGACGAGCTTCGTCTTTTGCCATTTCATGAACAGTGTCATGGATAGCGTCGAGGTTGAGCTGTTTAGCGAGGGTTGCGATTTCTTTCTTGCCTGCGCAAGCGCCCTGTTCAGCAGCAGCACGCATTTCGAGGTTGGTCTTGGTGTCGTCCGTAACGACTTCGCCGAGGAGTTCAGCGAATTTAGCAGCGTGTTCAGCTTCTTCGAAAGCGATGCGTTTGTAGGCTTCAGCGACTTCCGGATAGCCCTGGCGGTCAGCGACACGGCTCATAGCGAGGTACATGCCGACTTCGGAGCATTCGCCTGTGAAGTTGAGGTGGAGGCCTTCGAGGATGCGTTCGTCGACGCCTTTAGCGATGCCTACGCGATGTTCGTCAGCGTATTCTTTGACACCAGCGACGAGTTCCGTGAATTTTTCTTTCGGAGCGCCGCACTGAGGACACTTTTCCGGAGCTTCCGTACCTTCATAAACAAAACCGCAGATACCGCATACAAATTTTTTCATCATTCATTCCTCCTGATATTATAATACATTTTGAATAAAATGGATATTAACTGAATACTAACAAATAACTTTTATTTGTTATGGCTACATTGTAACAGACTGATGGGGGAAAATCAAGAGTAATTTTGTAAAACTTTTAATTGAAAATAATTATTGATTAAAAAATAAGGCCTTGGAGGGGCGAGGCGGCACCATTTTATTGCAATTTATACATGAGTCTTATATAATGGAGGTAGTATTCAGAAAAAGCCAAGACGATACGATTAGCATAGAAAGAGACTGAATTTTGGAGGTTACGCCTATGTGGAAGAAAAAAGTAGCATGCATCCTGGCTGTCATGGCCTTGTGTGGGACCATGGCTGCCGGTGCGGCCGATTATACGATCCTGGAAAAAGCGGATAAAGTCGAAACGACGGTCTACGGGACGACCCAGACCGGTTCCCTGAACGACCGCATCGCGGCGCTGGACAAGCTGCTCAACGGTCAGTCGACGGTATCCGGCAGTCTGCAGGATAAAACTAATGCCCTATATAAAGATGTATATGGGAATTCCGGTTCCGATTTGTCCCTGTTGACGGCAGTCAACCTCATGCAGTGGCAGTATTCCGGCCAGATTACCGATGAACCCCTGCTGGTCCGCATCGAATCGCTGGAACAGAGCATTGACGGCAAGACCATGAGCGGCTCCCTGGAAGGCCGTGTCCTGGCCCTGCGCCGCACGCTCCTGGGCAATAAGAAGTACGTCTCCCAGACCGTGACCATTCCAGCCAATACGCTGGTGACGATGACCAATATCGACGCCCTCAACTCGAAGACCATTCAGGAAGGCGACGTCGTCCGCTTTGCCGTGGCTGATGATATCTGCGTCGGCGACGTCATCGCCATTCCCCGCGGCATGGAAGCGACGGGGACCGTCACCAAGGCCCGGAAGTCCGGCCGCTTTGGCAAGGACGGCAAAATCGAAATCACCTATGACAACGTCCGCGCTGCCGACGGTTCGCCCGTAGCCCTGACGGTCGGCGATAAGACGAAAGAAGAATATAAGCGCATGGCCGGTGCTGTCGGCGCGTCTGCTGCCGGGGCCATCATCCTCGGACCAGTCGGCCTGGTCGGCGGCCTTTTCGTTCATGGCAATGAAGTCGATATCCCGGCAGGGACGACGATGTACGCCGAAACCAAGGAAAATGCCGAAGTCGTCGGTTTCAAGGAAAATGGCGTCATGGATGACATGAAGACGGCCAATATGGCTGCCAGTGGCGTACAGGTGCCGACCTTTGCGCCTGTCACCAATAGTGATGTCGACAACAGCGGGGCTGGCGATGCCGGTACGTACACCGACACCGATACGGCGCCTCAGAGCAGCAACGGCGATTTGCAGGCCGGACTGAAAGATGGTACGGTTACGCCTGTCGACCTGTACAACAGCAAACACAATGACGACCAGCAGGCCGTCGTAACCATTCAATCCAATACAGCAGGTGACGCGAATGAATAAAACGTGGACAGCGGCGATGATCGCAGCCCTGCTGCCTCTGACCTTTTCGGCCAGTGCAGCTGATACAGCGAAACTTCATACAGATAAGGTCATGGCCGTTCCCGTGACAGAAAAGAAAATCCTGCCCGTCGATTTGGACCAGGCTTCTGCTTCGCAGGACGTCGTCCTGCCGCAGCAGCCTGTCCACATGACGGCTGATACATTCGTCGCCCGCAACTCCGACGGCTATGTCAAGAGCCGGGGCAATGTCGACATCAAGCAGGGCATGGATGAAATCCATGCCAACTATGTCGAAGGCAACATGAAGAGCGGCGTCTACCATACGAAAGGACCCGTAGTCTACGTCAACGAAACCAATGCCCTGACGGGCCAGAACGTGACCTATAACAGCCAGAACGGCAGCATGACCATGGATAAGGTCGAAGGCTTCGTCGGCCCGACGACATACGTCCGCGGGACCGATGCCGAAATGTACGATAATATCGGCTATATCAAGCATGGCCTGATTACGACGCCTCACGCCGTCGCCAAGACGCCGGACTATTATATTACCGGTGATGACATCCGCATCTATCCGGGCGAAAAGTTCACGGCAGAAAATACGGCCCTCTGGTTCAAGCACATCCGCCTGTTCACATATGGCCATTATGAAGGCCGCCTGGACAGTGAACATACGAAATCTTCTTTATTCACGCTGCTGCCGCGGCCGACCTACAACAGCGATGACGGCATCGGTGTCCGGGGCTATGCCGATGTGCCCCTCAACCAGTCCGGCGACCTGAGCTTCCATGCCAGCTATGCCCTGAATAGCAAGAATGGCTTCAAGCCGGCGGCCCAGCTCCAGAAGAATACTAAAATCGGCACTTTCCGTTTTGGCTACAGCAAAGAAGAAAGTACCGATAACGACGATAATATCTGGGCTACGAAGTGGCCGGAACTGGAATACTTTGCACCGCGCATCCATCTCGGCGATACGGGTATCTATATCGATTCCAGTGCCAACTGGGGCCGCTGGGCTGAAGACGGCGTCAAGACGGGGACGCATAAGGGCTTCCGTACGGAAATCACGCATACGCCCATTCCCTTGTGGCAGCGGGCCAATGTCCGCTTCTTCGCCGGCTATCGTAAGGATTTATATTCTACCAATGATGCCCAGCGCCGCGATCCCTATTCGGGCGTCATCCTCAACCAGGGCATCAACGACCGCCTGTGGACCAGCTTCTGGTATAAGAAACACAATGTCAGCGGCTATACGCCGTACCGCTTCGATACCCTCGATGACCCGCGCCAGCATGGCATGTCCATCGGCTACGTCCTGACGCCGCGGGATACGGTCATCTTCACTTGGGCTCAGGACCTCGACGATGACCATATTTCGGACCGCAATTACACCTGGGTCCGCGACCTCCACTCGTTCATTGCTACCATCACGTATAAACAAGTCGATAAAGAATGGCAGGTCAAAATAAAGGCCAAGGACTTCGATTTCTAAAAGGGGAGAGGACAGGAAAACTTTTTGCTATCATGCGCAGTCCCTTTCTCTTCCGCGTTTGTAGGGGTCGCCACGTGGGCGACCCGTTAGGATTTGGAGGATTCTTCTAGCAATCTGATTGGGAATCGTACATATCCCCAGAGCGGGCGCGCCCCGGGCG
>NZ_JBBMEU010000018.1:0-35236 GCF_040096415.1 Megasphaera intestinihominis | reverse complement strand
CTTGTCGAATTCCGGCCAGGTGCTGTAGGCGGCTGACGAAAAACCGCTGGTGCTGATGAAGGACAGGACCTGGAAAAAGCCGTAGCGCAGGTTATCCCAGCCGTCGTAGACGCCGAAACGCCACAAATGGAAGGATACGAGGCAGCCCGTGACGACGACGACGGTCAAAAAGGTCCGCCATTCGGCATCGCAGAAAAGGCTCTTGAAGTCGCGCCGTTCCCAGCTCTTCCAGTAGAGGAGGAAATTGCCGCTGGCCAGGAGCATGGATACAGCTCCGGCCGCTTCCAGGGCCAGGCTGTCATATTGAGAAAAATCGAAGAGCGAATCGCCGCCGCTGGTGGACATGGTCATGAGGCCCTGATTGACGGCCATGCCCAAAGGCAGGCCGGCCAGGACGTAGAGGACCATGGAAAAGGCCGTAATGGCCAGGTAGATGAGACCGGCCTGGCGGGCCGCTTCCTGCATGCGGGCCACCATGGGGCTGAAGGATACGCTCTGATGGACGGACAAGGTCAGGCCGAAACAGCCGCTGACCTGGGGCATGACCGATACCAGGAGGAGGATGAAGTTGAGGCCGCCGAGCCATTCCATGAGGCTGTGCCACAACAAGAGCGACTGCGGCAGGCCGGCCCCGCCGTCAGCCAGGCACGACGTCCCAGTCGTCGTAAAAGCCGAGACGCTTTCAAAGAAGGCGTCGACAGGCGATGCGAAAGTGCCGGCCATGACGTAGGGAATCATACCCAAAAGGCCCAGGAGGAACCAGGCCGATACCATGTACCAGGCCCCCTCCCCCGGTCCCAGGTGGCGTTTGTGATGGCGGCCGCGGTAACGGCAGAACGCCGCTGCAAGCAAGGCGGCGGCCAGGGCCGGGGCAAAATAGACCAGGCCCGCTTCACCCCACCACAAGGCGGACAGCAGAGGGATGAGCAGCGCCAGACCGTTGATCAGGGCCAGGCGGCTGACGAGATAAAAGACGATACTGCGGTTCATGGTCTATTCCCTGCCTTTGAAGTACTTCATGACCTTCTTGGAATATTCCGTCTGGATGAAGAGGATGATCCGGTCGCCGGCCATGAGGACGGACTGGCCGTTCGGGATATAGGCTTCGCCGTCACGGACATAGGCGCAGACCAGACATTCCTTGGGCAGGCGGACATCCATGAGGCGCTTTCCGGCTACGGGAGCCCCGTCCTGGACGATGACTTCCACGGCTTCAGCCTTGGCCCCTTCCAGGAGGGACACGGAGACGACACCGCCGCGGCGGGCAAAGGCCAGGACTTCGCTGGCCGACAAGAGGCGTGTCGACAAGACGATATCGACGCCGACCTTTTCCATGAGGTCGCCGTATTCGATGCGCGACACGCGGACGATGGTCTTCTTGGCGCCCAAGTGCTTGGCGATGAGGGCCAGCATGAGGTTCAGGCGGTCGTCATCGGTCAGGCAGATGACGACGTCGGCATCGGCAATGCCTTCCTGTTCCAGGAGGTCGATGTCCGTGCCGTCGCCGCAAATGGCCAGGCCGTTGTCCAGGAGTTCTGCCACCTGGCGGCAGCGTTCGCGGTCTTTATCGAAAATCTTGACCTTGATGCCTTCCTTGTCGAGCATGGGGGCCAAAAAACGGCCGGACCGGCCGGCGCCGATGATGATGACCCGTTCGACCATCTTCGTGTCGCTGGGGACGAAGTTCTCACTGAATTTCTCGATGGCCTTGGGGTCGCCGATGAAATACGCATTGTCGTGCGGGAACAGGCAGTCATCACCATGAGGGATGATCATGCGGTGATCGCGGAAAATCATGCCGGCCAGGATGGACGGCGGCATGTTCATATCCTTAAAGGGGATGTTGATGAGCGGCGAATGGCGGCGGACCTTGGTTTCAAAGAGCCGGACCTTGCCGTTGGCGAAGTCTTCGACGTTGAGGGCGGCCGGCGTCATGAGGATGCGGTTGATTTCACGGGCCGTGATCATTTCCGGATTGAGCATGAGGTCGATGTCGAAATTCTGCTTCAGATAATCCTTGGCTTCCGACAGGAACTGCATGTCCCGGATGCGGGCCGCCGTGTACTTGATGCCGTGTTTCTTGGCCATGATACAGGCGACCATATTGACTTCATCGACAGCCGTACAGGCGACGAGGATATCGGCACCGCGGATATCGGGATCGTTCATGGTAATCGGGCTGGCCCCGTTGGCCAGGACGGTCAATACATCGAGATTATTCTTGACGACTTCCAGCCGTTCTTCATTATGATCGACGACGACGACGTCGAATTGTTCATTCGATAAGAGCTCGGCAATACTGTACCCCAGCTTGCCGGCGCCTACGACAACGATACGCAAAGGAAAGACCTCCTTGTAAGTCGAAATAGAAAGGAGGCTGCCACACGAAGACAGCCTCTTTTTATACTTTAAGTTTGCAGTTTTTAGTTTGTAGTGAATGACTAAAAATTAAAACCCATCCTCTACAAACTACAAACGCTATACTACAACTTTTGAAGACAAAGGGCTCCACATGACGGCACAAACCACCATGTTCCAGCCCCTACAAATAGTATCACATTTTGTCCTTTTTGTACATCTTTCCTTTTCGCCGCCAAGGCGATGATCTGGCAGCCCTCTCCCCTTTGCCCCGAGCCAGCCAACACTCACCCTCAGGCCCGCGGCGCCAGGTGCTGCTTCTGTTCGTACATCTTGGTGTCGGCCCGATTGAAGACGGCCCGGTAGGCCGTGTCGCGTGTCTTGTCGTAGACGGCCATGCCTACGGAAGCGGCGAGTTGCGTCCACGGCTGAGCGGCACTCAGGTCGCGGATGTGTTCAAAGGCACGGACTTTCTCGAATAAGGCGTCCCGATGAGCATAGTCCTCGCCTTCGAGGATGACGACGAATTCGTCGCCGCCGATGCGGTAGACCGGGCTGTGCTTATAGATGCGGCAGACGGCCTGGCACAGGCGCTGTAAGGCGATGTTCCCCTTTTCGTGGCCAAAACGGTCGTTGACGTCCTTGAGCTGGTTCAAGTCGACCATGACCACGGCAAAGGCAGCCTGGCCGGCGGCGATTTTCTGGTTGAGGTCGTAGACCTTCCTGTTGTAGGCGGCGACGTTCTTGACGGCCGTCAGTTCATCCTGATAGGCCTGTTTCTGCATGGCGCCGACGTATTTGCGCATCCGTTCCATCGTATCGTTCATATGGCCTGCAAGCCGCCCGATTTCATCTTGAGCTGTACTGTCCAGAGGCTGGTCATATTCGCCGCGGCCCAGGCGGCGGGCGGCTTCACTGATGTCATGCAGGGGCCGGACGATACGGTTCGCCGCCCGGATAGCCAGGAGCGTCGACAACAGGCCGATGACGACGGTCACAGCCAGGATCCCGAAGGTCATGAGCTGGCGGCCGGCATAGATTTCCCGTTCCGGTGCCGTCACGCCCAGTTTCATGCCATTCTTCAAGGTCGCAAAGCCCATGGCCATGGGAATGCCCAGATAGTAATGGATCAAATGGGTATCCGTCGCTGACTGCTCCAGCAGCTCTCCGTGGCTGACGATATCGAAGCGCGGCTTGAACTCGTAGGCCACCTCCCTGCCATCGGGATGGAAATAAAAAGTCTGCCAGTCCTTGAAGAGGAAGCCGTATCCGCTGTCATAGACCTTCATGCTGCCGATGAGGTCGCAGAGCATGTTGAAGTCGATATCGACGCCGACGACGGCGACGAACTGGCCTTGGACGTAGACGGGCATGACGTAGCTGATTATGCGGACACCATTATTGTCATTGACGTAAGGTGTCGTCCACAAGGCCCTCTTCTCACGCAAGAGCTGATAATACCAGTTCGTCCGGCCCGCGTCGGCTTCCCCGTACGCCTCGACGGAGGTAATGGGCTGGGACACAAAATCATGACGCGCATCTTTGCGGGTATACCAGAAGCCGTCCGGCCCGCCGGCCAGGTCTTCATTGTAATGGAGGTAATAGCCCTGGACGCCGTCGATGCCGGATACAGCATTATAAAAAGACCGGCTAATCATGGCTTCCAGCCGGTCGCGGTTGGCTTTATTACGCAAGTCCTGGGGATTTTTGACTTCATGCTCGATGGTATGGCCGATATAGTGGACGATGTCTTCGGACTGCATGAAAATTGGATTCAGTGTCGTACTGGCGTGGATGGCCCGGCCAGTGAGGGTCTTGGCGGCGATTTCCGTCTCGCTGCGGTCGACGAGGAAGACGCAGAGGCTGCCGAAGACCAGGGTCAGCGTCAGGGAGACGCCGCAGATGACGGTCAAAAAGCGGGACCGTATAGTTTGCATCATGAAAGGGTCCCTCCTTTATGCAGCTGACAGGCCGGGCAGCAGAGCGCCGGCCGCACACAGGCCAGGGCCAATTTCCGACCGCTCCGGGGAACGGCGATGTACGTGACCTCTTTCCACGTATAGCCTGCATCCGCTCCTTTCTGGCGGAAGCGGAAGCAATCCGACTGGTCCCCTTGGGATAATTTCCTTTTGAGCGCCGTATAATCGGTGAAATCCAGGAAGCGCTGGCAGTCATCGGGATGGATACAGCTCCGGGCATAGTGCTGAAGGAACTGGCGCATGAAGAGGCATTTCTCCATGAGTTCCCCGGCTACGGCATGGCGCGAGAACAAGGGGATCCCGGCTGATTTGTCCAAGTCGATGAGGTAGATGACATCGTACAGGCGGTAGAGCTCATGAATGTGGACGTTCAGCGCCTCCTGCTCCTGGATGTGTTCGTCCAGGGTCAGGTTGTGCAGGGACACGGTCAGCATCCAGCACGACGGCATGGAGGCAACGAGTTCCGCCGTGAGCTGGACGTAGTAGCCCTTTTCCGACTGGAAGAGCGTTTCCAAATGACCGCTCTGCTTGAGGCCTTCCATGAGGTCCCGGAAATGGGCATAAAGCCGCGTTCCAGGCCGGTTGATGCGCAGTTCGGCACTGAGGGCCGTAATGCGGCCGAAACTGGCCAGCTGATCCCGATAGGCCTGATTGAGATAGACGTGATGGAATGCTTGGCCGTCGTATTCGACTAGGGCCAGGGACTGATGGGTCCGGCGGATGGCGGCGCTGGTTTTCTCGTAATAAGCTCGGCTGGCCGCATCTTCGAAAGACCGGTACTGGCCTTCCAGATAGGAAAATAAATCGTTCCAGAGCATGGGCTTACTGAAGAAATAGCCCTGGAGCTTCTCGCAGCCTACAGAGGCCAGGAAATCGACGTGTTTCTGCGTCTCTACGCCTTCGGCCAGGCTCTGGCTGCCGATTTCCTTGATCATGTCGACGGTATTGCCGATGATGGAACGGGCCTTGTCCGTCGACGACGAGAGGAAATGCGTATCCAGCTTGATGATATTGAAGTCATAATCCTTGAGGACGTTGAGCGACGAATAGCCGCTGCCAAAATCGTCCATGAGAATTTGGTAGCCAGCCTGGAGGAAGCGTCCCAGGGCCTCTTTGATGACTTCTTTATCGTGGACCAGCATGGTCTCCGTGATTTCCAGATGGATGAGGTCCCGCGGCAGGCCATATGTCCGGACCGTATCTTCGACGACCTGGAAGATGTCGCAGAGGAAAAAGTCCAGACGCGACAAATTGAAGGATACCGGGACGACGGGAAGCTGCTGATCCAGGCGGCGGCGCAGGGCCTGGCAGGTCTGGCGCAGGATGTAGCAGTCGAGTTTATAGATGTCGTGGTTCTTTTCCAGGATGGGAATGAAGCGGGCCGGCGACAGGAAGCCGACGACGGGGTCATTCCAGCGGGCCAGGGCTTCCATGCCGCAGACGGCACCGGTCAGGGTGCGGATGACAGGCTGATAATAGACCTGGATCCAGCCGTGCTCAATAGCGTCATCACAGTGTCCGGCAATGTAGTTGTTGACCGTAATCAGCTTCTGCAGGTCCTGGGTATATTCCAAGACGGAGACGCCCACTTCATCGCGGATGTGCTGGCAGGCGATTTTGGCATAATCCACGGCCAGAGCCGGGTCGACGACCTGATTTTCAGGAAAATGGTAGACGCCGGCCTTGATTTCCAGCTGGTACTTGCGATAGACCTGGCAGATGGATTCATGAAGTGTTTCCAGCTTTTCCCGCACAGATCCTTCTGGCGTGAGCAGCTGGAAGTGGTCATTGCGGCGACGCGACAAGAAGCCCTGCGGGAAGGTTTCCCGAATCATGGTGGCCAGGCCTTTCAGGCAGTCATCGCCGACGGCGACGCCATAGCGGATATTGACGAGCTTGAAGTTGATGACGTTGAAATAGACCAGGCAGTATCCCGACAGGAACTGACCGGATTCCATGAGGTCCCGGACATACTGGAGGAAGCGCCGGTTCCCGGGCAGGCCGGTCATGTTGTCGATGTCGCTGGTCAGGTATTTGCGGTCGTAATCGGCGATAAAGACGTAATAGACCTCACCCACGCCGGGCAGGGTGACTTTGCGGCTGAAGTGTTCTGCATAGCGTACGGTACCGTCACAGGCGATGACGCGGTAGCGGGCATAACTGGTCTGGCAGACGTCGCTCGCCGTCTGCTGGCGGATATTCTGTTCTACCAGTTCCCGGTCCCGCAGGTCGACCATGCCGCGGAAGCTGTGATGGACGTAGTCGGCCAGTTCTTCGTAAGAAGCGCAGCCCAAAAAGCCGATGACATAGTCACTGGCATAGAGCAGTGTTTCCCCTTCATCGGCTTTATAAATAAAGATTCCCCCGGCCAGGCTCTGGGGGATGCAGGCCGTCAAAGCGGCCTGGTCCTTCCCGTTCATTTGATGTTCCATGCGTCCATCTCCCGTCGTAATATATTTTATATTTCGTATATACCATCCGTATATTTCTGTATATATTTCTATTTCATTATATTACAAGCCTGACAGGAGTACAAGCGCCTAGTCGGCACCGGCCAGAGCCAGCAGGGCTTCAATGGGTGTCATCTTGCCCGTATCGGTCGTGCGGGACACGGCCGTCCGCACCAGGCCGGTCCGGGCATCGTACCATATTTCGTCATACGTGAGGGCAAAGTCATATTCTTTTCCCTTGAGGCGCCGCGCCTGGAACTGGCGGAGCAGGACCTCGCTGCAGCCGTTCTGCCGGGCCTGGCGCAGGGCTTCTCCCAGGGACTGTTCCCTGCGGGCAAAGACAGGATGCAGGCGGTAGCCGAGCTGGTCGTCGGCAGCCCGTTCCAGATAGGGCGTATCGGCCTGCAGGGCCTCGTCGAGGGTCAGGGACAAGGGCGGGACCCAGACCGGTGAGCCGAAAGGCCGGCCGCCATCGTCTGGCACAGCATGGCCCAGATAGGTTTCATAAGCCGTCTTGGCATCGTAATAACGGCGCAGAGCGGTGTCGGCATATCCGGCTATATCATGGGCAAAGCGGCGCGTCGTCGGCGCTGCCTGCCAGACCGTCTTGTCCGGGAACTGTTCATACGTGCGGGAAACGGCCTGTACGGCCTTTTCTACGGGATCGCCCTCCATGACGATGCGGTCCAGCCGGATGCGCCGGCCGTAAGCCTCATTAAAGGCGTCATTGCCGACAGCCGGAGCGCCGAAGGTCACGACCTGGAGCTGCGACGCACCCTGGTCGGCCAGGCGGGCCGCCGCCAGGACGGCGACGGCTCCGCCCAGGCTGTGACCGGTCAAGGTCAGCCGTTTCGGTGCATGGGCATCGGCAGCCAGCACCTGGCCTACGGTCTGGCCGCCATAGGGCGCTGCCAGAAGGGTCGTCGTGTAGTGGTCAAAGCCGGCATGGACGCGGCGGACGCCGTCCTTTCTAGCGGTCTTCCCGGCCGTGCCGCCGTAGGCGACGGAATGGAGGTTCAAATCGGACTTGATGTCGGCCAGGCTGGCCGTTCCGGTCACGGCCAGGAGCGTATCGTCCCCTTTCCGGGCCAGGTGGAACTTGGCTTCCGATTTATCATCCTTCTGGACCTGGCTGTCGATGTGCCAGCCCCGGCGCACCAGCTCCTGACGGGCTGCCAGACCGGGCCTGTCGCCGTAAGAAGCCATGGCCATCCAGGCACAGAGGGCTTCCTGCCGGGCCTGTTCATAAGCGGCGCGCGGCGAATCGGCAAAGACAGAAAAAGCTGTTGTCACGCAAAAAAGGCACGTGAAAACAGCTTTGTAACAAGAAGTGAACATAGGCTTTCCCCTTTCCAGCCCATCAGGGCTCGTAGGACAAAATGGAAAAGACTTCCCGGTTCGGATGGTGTGATTCTTCAAAATAGAGAGTCCGCTTCAGCTCCCGTTCCCATTCGGCTTTGCGCTTCTTGTCCTTGAGCAGGGCCAGGACGTCGGGATGGGCTTCGATGAGGATATCCCCTTTGATGTGGCGGACCTGGACCATATGGCGCAGGCGGCGGATGATCTGGATGGCCACGGTTTCCGGCGAATAGAGGTAGCCTGAACCGCCGCAGACGTCACACGGGCTGAACTGGACCTGGTACAGGCTCTGGCGGGCCTTCTTGCGGGTGATTTCCACCAGGTTCAGGGCCGTCATGCCCAAGACGCGGGTCTTGGTGCAGTCCTGCGCCGTTTCCCGGGTCAGGATCTGGAGGATTTCGTCGCGTTTCGTCGGCTGGGCCATGTCGATGAAATCGATGATGATGATGCCGCCAATATCGCGCAGGCGCAGCTGGCGGGCGATTTCCACGGCCGCTTCCTTGTTGACGTGGAAAATCGTGTCCTGCAGGGTCGAACCGTTACCGGTGTACTTGCTGCTGTTGACGTCGATGACCGTCAGGGCTTCCGTGTGGTCGATGACCAGATTGCCCCCTGACGGCAGGGGCACGATGCGCGACATGAGGTGGGTCAGGCTCTCTTCGATGGCGTACTGTTCAAAGATGGGCACCGTCCCTTCGTAGAGGCGGACGCGGCTGCGCCAGGCCGGGTCGGGAAAGACCTGGCAGATGCGTTCATAAGCTTCGCGGCTGTCGACGACGACTTGTTTGACGTCGGCCGTGAAATGGTCGCGGATCATGCGCATGACCAGGTCGGCTTCGCGGTATAAGAGGGTCGGCTTGCGGGACCGCTTATACCGCTGGAGGATGCTGTCCCACGTCCCCAGGAGATACTGCAGGTCCTTGAGGAGCTCTTCCCGGGAAACGCCCTTGGCGACGGTCCGGATGATGAGGCCCATGCCGTCGGGCTTGATTTCCGATACGATGCGGCGCAGGCGGTTGCGTTCTTCTTCATCGCGGATTTTCTTGGACACGCCGATGTAATCGACAGTCGGCATGAGGACGGCGTAGCGGCCGGCCAGGCTGATATTGGCCGTGACTTTCGGCCCCTTCATGCCCTGTTCGTCCTTGATGACCTGGACCAGGACGGACTGGCCCACGGAGAGGTGCATCTGCTGGATTTCTTCCTTCGACGCCGCCCGCGGGAACATGTCGCCCATATAGATGAAGGCGTTCCTGCGGCGGCCGATGTTGACAAAGGCAGCCTGCAGGGACGGCAGGATGTTCTGAATCGTCCCTTTATAGATATGGTTGACAATGTGCATGTCGTCATTGCGTTCGACAGCGAAATCACGAAGACGACCATCCTCCAGGATAGCCATGCGCGTTTCTTCTGGCATGACATTGCCTACGATTGTTTTCATCTTCTCATTCCTCCTGTGCGGGCAAATTGGTAATCGCAGACAGGCTATTTCACTAACAAGACGGCGAAATAACCCGTTTCTTTGGCGTCAGCCGCTTTTTCATAGACCCGTTCTCCCGGCAGGCCGCAGCGTTCGATCATCGACGCCTTGTCGAGGAGCTGCAGGTCCCGCAGTTCCTCCTGGATTGGTGCCAGCCGTCCCGAGGGCTTCATGATGACCTTGCTGCCTTCCAGGGCCAGCAGTTCTTTGCGGTGTGCATTGTTTCCGGGGATGACGATGAGGGCTTCATCCTTTTCGCACAGCGGCTGCTGGAGCTTGGCGGCGACGGCGCAGAAACTGGGCACGCCGGGCACGATTTCCGTGTCGTAGCCGGCCTCATGGACGAGGCGGTGGACGTAGATGCTGGTCGCGTAGACCGTCGGGCAGCCCAAGGTGATGAGGCAGACGTCGCGGCCCTGGTCGAGTTCGTCCTGCAGGCGGCGCGCCGCTTTCTCATGGGCTCCCTGGAGGACCTGGTCGTCGCGGGTCATGGGGAAATCCATGGCGATGACCATTTTATCTTCTAAGGAAACGCCACAGCCGTCCAGGGCCTTCAAGAGGATGCCCTGGGCCGTGACGACGCCGGTCCGGCTCTGGGGCACGGCCAGGACGGGACAGGTCCTGATGATTTTCAGCGCCTTCAGGGTCAGCAGTTCCGGGTCGCCCGGGCCGACGCCGACGCAATAGAGTGTACCTTTCATGATCATCCCTCAAATAACGAATATTTCTGACCGTTTTCCTTGCGGACGAAAATACCCGTCCGCCGGGCCAGCATCATGTCCGTGTGGATGGGCAGGCCGAATTGGCTGCCCAGGATTTCCCAGACCTGGGACGGCTTGATGGCCCCTTCGCCGGTCTGATAGATGCCGACAGTCAGATAGACATTGCCGTCCTTCACATGGCCGTGGACGGCTTCGACGACGTGCTGCTTGACGTCGATGGTACGCACGCGGTGCTTGCCCTTGTGGGACACCTTTTCATAGAGGACGCTGGCTGCGTCATTGAATTTCGCCAAAATCTGGTTGAGTCCGTCCTGGCTGAGGTCTTCCGTCAGCGGGCCGCGCAGGGTATAGACGGCGTAATTGGCAATGGCCATCAGCTTCGGTGCCTTGGCATCGACGTATTTGCCATCGAGGACGGCAAAGCCCTGGGGCGACATGGCGTTCATGCGCGCCATGACGTCGGCGACGGGCAGCTTTTCAGCCAGTTCCATGTCGAGGTATTCCACATCGGCCGAGACACCGACGCCCAGGGCCGAGGCGAAGCTGAGCTTCATATGCGGATTGAAGCCTTCAGAATAACAGATAGGCAGTTTGGCCCGGATGATGACGTAGCGCACGGCCCGGGCAAAATCCAGGTGCGACAGGAATTGCAGGGCCCCATCTTTCTTAACAGCTAAACGTAGTCTTTCCATGGTCGTCCCCTTCCTTTCTGTCGATGATGGATACGCCCAGATTCGGGCAGACACCGCAGCCCGTACAGGGCAGGCGGCGGCAGTCGTGAGTCAGTTCAGCTCGAGAGGCCTTCTGCCATTCGCGCTTCAAATAGGCCTTGGCGGCGCCGTTGCTGAGATGGTCCCAGGGCAGGGCTTCGTCGAGGCTGCGCGTCCGGGCGGCATAGTAATCGGGGTCGATGCCGGCCAGGTCGAAGGCTTTCATCCACATATCGTAATCGAACATTTCCGTCCAGCCGTCGAACTTGCAGCCCAGTTTCCAGGCTTCGTAGAGGACTTTGCCCATGCGGCGGTCGCCGCGGGCGAAGGTCGCTTCCAGGCGGCCCGTCTTGGCATCGTGGTAATGGTAGGAAATGTGTTTGTCGTTGATGAGACCCTTGATGTACTGCTGTTTCCGTTCGATTTCTTCAATCGGCAGCTGGCCGAACCACTGGAAGGCCGTGTGCGACTTGGGTACGAAGCTCGATACGGAGACCGTGACCTTGCCGTTGTTCTTGTGGGTCACTTTGCGGTAGAGATTGAGGACCTTGTAGGCCAGGTCGGCGATACCGGCCAGATCTTCGTCCGTTTCTGTCGGCAAGCCCATCATGAAATAGAGCTTGACCGTGGACCAGCCGTTTTCAAAGGCATTTTCACAGGCTGCCAGCAAATCTTCTTCCGTAACGCCCTTGTTGATGACATCGCGCAGGCGCTGGGTCCCGGCTTCGGGCGCAAAGGTCAGGCCGCTCTTGCGGACCTGCTGGACCTTCTTGGCGATATCGACGGAAAAGCTGTCGACCCGCAGCGACGGCAGGCTGACGCTGACTTTCTGGCCCTTGAATTCGTCCAAGAGCTGGTCGACCAGTTCGGGCAGGCAGGAATAATCGGCCGAGCTCAGGCTCATGAGGGAAATCTCATTGTAGCCCGAATTGGCGATAATCTGTTTGGCCAGGTCGGCCAGGTGTTCCGGCGATTTTTCCCGGACCGGCCGGTAGAGCATGCCGGCCTGACAGAAGCGGCAGCCGCGGCTGCAGCCGCGGAAGAGCTCCAGGACGGCCCGGTTGTGGACGATGTCGATGTTGGGTACGATCGGTTTCGTCGGGAAGAAGACGTGTTCCACATCGGAAACGACGCATTTCTCGATTTCTGCCGGCGCTCCCGGTTCAGTGACGGTCAGGCCCTGGAAGTCGCCCTTTGCATCGTACTGGGCTTCATAGAAGGACGGCACGTAGTTGCCCGGCTGCTGGGAGAGCTGCTTCAAGAGGCCCTTCTTGCCGCCCGGTTTTCCCTGCTCTTTCCAGGCGATGATCGTATCGGCCAGGACCTGCGTCGATTCTTCCGATTCGCCCAGGAAAAAGACGTCGATGTAATCGGCCAGGGGTTCGGCGTTGTAGGCACAGGGACCGCCGGCTGCCACCAGGGGCATGTCGTCGCCGCGGTCTTTGGCAAAGAGCGGGATGCCGGCCAAATCGAGCATGTTGAGGATGTTGGTAAAGCTCATTTCGTACTGGAGCGTAAAGCCGACCATATCGAAGTCGCGCACAGGCGTCTTCGTTTCCAGGGAAAAGAGCGGATAGCCCTGGCTGCGCATGACTTCTTCCATATCCGGCCAGGGCGCGTAGACCCGTTCGGCTGCCACATCGGGCCGTTCATTGAGGAGCGCATAGAGGATGCGCAGGCCCAGATGGCTCATGGCGACTTCGTAGACGTCAGGGAAACAATAGGCAACGGTCAGTTTGACGGCATCGTGGTCCTTGACGACGCTGTTCCATTCGCCGCCGACGTAGCGGGCCGGCTTGCTGACTTTGCTCAGTAAAATCGGATCGATCTCCACGGGATGTGACAAATTAATTTCCTCCTTCACGGCGGGTTAAAAAATCATCGTCTGCTGACGCATGTAAATACTCAGTAAGAGGCCCAGGCCCATCATATTGGTCGTCAAGGCGCTGACGCCGTAGCTCATGAACGGCAGAGGGATCCCCGTGACCGGCATGATGCCGCAGGTCATGCCGACGTTGACCAGGATCTGGAAAGCCCACATGGAAACGACGCCTGTCGCCAGCATCATGCCGAAGCTGTCCTTGCAGTCCTTGGCGATCATGAGGCCGCGATAGACGAGGATGAAGTACAGGAACAAGAGGAAGACGCAGCCGAGGAAGCCCAGTTCTTCGCCGATGACGGAAAAGATGAAGTCCGTATGGTTTTCCGGCAGGAAGTTCAGCTGGCTCTGGGTCCCCTGGAAGAGGCCTTTGCCAAAGAGCATGCCCGAACCGATGGCGATCTTCGACTGGATGATATGATAGCCGGCGCCAAAGGGGTCGGCATTGGGATTGAGGAAGACCGTAATACGGGACTTCTGGTAATCCTTGAGGAAATGCCAGCCTACGGGCGCCAGGACGACGCCGGCCAGGAAGACGTTGCGCAAGAGGGACATCTTGATGCGGCCGACGAAGAGCATGCCGAAGGTAATGGCCAGGAAGACGAGACTCGTCCCCAAGTCAGGCTGTTTCAAGACCAGGAGGAAGGGAATCCCGACGTAGAGGCCGATGGGCAGGACCTGGCGCCATGTGTTGAGCTGGCCTACGCGGTCGCTGAGGATCGATGCCGTGCAGATGATCATGATGAGCTTGGAAAATTCCGACGGCTGCAGCGTGATTGGGCCGAGCTGGATCCAGCGCTGGGCGCCCAGGGCCGACGTACCGACGAACATGACGGCGACCAGCATGAGCAGGTTGATGATGTACAGGGGCTTGGCGTATTTCTTCAGCTTCGCATAATCGAAGCGGCTGAAAAAGAGGATGATCATCAAGTCGACGACAAAAGCCGCCCCCTGTTTTGCGACGAAGTCGTAGTTGATGGCCCCTTTATTGATATGCGTCGCACTGCCGATGATGCACAGGCTGATGCAGACGATGAGGAAGCTCACGATGAGCATGACTTTATCTAAATTTTTCCATTCTCGTTTAATAAACATTTCTCTCTCCTATCGACGATAGTGGCGCCAATTCCGGCATTCCTGACGGCGGCGCTGCAGCGACAGGCCCGGTAAGACTTCGGCCTGGGCCTGGTGTTTCGGCAAGAGGGCCGTCAGAGCCGTTTCCTCGATGGCCTTCCCCGTTTCCAGCCAGTCTGCCGTCGCCGACAGGGCCTGACAGAAAGGCAGGGAATCAGCCATACAGGTGATCCGCCCTTCCCCGGCAGCCCGGTCGATGCCATCATCATGCGGCAAGAGACCGGCGACGTGGCCGGTCTGCAAACGGGCTTTGGCTGCGTCTGGCGTGATGACGCCGTCAGCGTAAAAATTATTGAGGATGACGTCGTAGTGAAAGCGCTTCTGCCGGGCCGCGTACTGCATGACCTTAGCCGCATCGCGCAGGGACGACGGCGACGGTTCGACGACGAACAGGATCTCATCGGCCAGGGCCGTCGCCGCCTGATAGGCGCCGTCGCGGCCGGGCGGGCAGTCGATGAGGGTATAGTCATAGGACCCGGACAGGGACTCCAGGACATATTGATACGACGGGATGTCGATCCGCTCCCAGGTCCGCTTCTGGCTGGCCGGCAGGAAATCCAGTCCCGGCACGACCGGCAGCAAAGCCTGGCCGGGCAGGCATTTCCCCCGCGCAGCCTGGGCGGCATCGTAATGGATGGACCCGTCCAGACCGAAGAGCAGGTCGAGGTTGCGCAGGCCCATGTCGGCGTCGGCCGCCAGGACGCGGTGGCCCCGGCGCTGCAGGAGGACAGACAAGGCCGCCGTAATCAGGGTCTTGCCGACGCCTCCCTTACCGGAGGCGATGGCGATGAGCTGGGACATGAAATCACTTTCCTTTCTGATGAGATAAGGCCGTCATCAGGACTTATCGGTCAGACTCAGCCCCATCGCGATGGCTGCTGTCCTTCCCGTCCTGCGCATTCTTATTGGCCTTGTTGTCCTTTTCTTTGCCGTCCTTGTCTTTATCCTTCGGTGCGCCTTCGGCGTATTCACCGACGTGGAAGTAGGCTTCCAGCATGGAACGGACAATCGGGCCGGACGACAGAGACCCGAAACCGCCCTGTTCCGTCAGGACGGCGATGACGATGCGCGGATGTTCATACGGCGCATAGGCGACGAACCAGCCATGGTCCGTACCGCCGAAGTTTTCCGCCGTCCCTGTCTTACCAGCGACCTGGATGGGGAAGCCGGCGAACAGGGAACCAGCTGTACCGGATTCTTCAGCAACGTTACGCATCCCTTCGCGGACCAGGTCCAGCGTCGATTTGGATACGGACAGGGTGCCGACCTGTTCCGGTGCAAAAATCTTATACGGCGTGCCGTCGAGGTTGTCGATACGGCTGACGATGAACGGCCGGTACTGGATGCCGCCGTTAGCGACTTCGCTGACGATCATGGCTGCCTGGAGCGGCGTAACCAGCTGGAACCCCTGGCCGATAGCCGAGTTGAACGTATCACCGAGGTACCATTCATCGTGGAAATTCTTCTTCTTATATTCCGCACTGGCGACCAGGCCCGGTGCTTCGCCGCGCAGGGCGATGCCCGTCTTCTTGCCCATGCCGAACATGCGGGCGTATTTCGCCAGTTCGTCAATGCCGACGCGGCGGCCCATTTCGTAGAAGTATACGTTATCGGACTTAGCCAGGGCTTCGACGAAATTGATCCAGCCCAGGGCTTCGCCGCCGGCGTTGCGCATGTCGACCAGCCAGTGGCGGCCACTGTCGAAGATCATTTCATCAGGCGTGACTTTCTTGAGTTCCAGGGCTGCCGAACCGGTGATCAGCTTGAACGTAGAGCCCGGCGGATATTCGCCGGCAATGACGCGGTTTTCCATGGGGTGATTGGGATTGTCGTTGATGAGGGACCATTCTTTTTCCGTAATGCCCCGGGTAAACCAGTTCGGGTCGTAAGCCGGACGGCTGGCCATGGCCAGGACGGCGCCCGTATTGGGGTCGATGGCGACGGCAGCGATGCCGTGGGTGCCGATGCCGTTGGCGATCTGGCGGTCCATGGCCCGTTCCGTAGCCTGCTGCAGGTAGAGGTCGATGGTCAGGTGCATATTGTGACCGGCTACGGGGTCCTTGCGTTCCATTTCCTTGACCGGACTGCCGGCGGCGTCGACTTCGACCTGACGGCCGCCATCCTTGCCGCGCAGGAGGTCATCGTAATAGGCTTCCAGGCCGGCCCGGCCAATCTGGGTGATGTTGGATACGCCTTCGACGCCTTCCAGGCGCTTGGCGTCTTCTTCATCGATCTGGCCGACGTAGCCAAAGACCTGGGCGGCCATCATCTTGTACGGATAATAGCGGATCGGCTGGACGTCGACGGAGACGCCAGGCAGGTCGTTGCGCTGTTCTTCGATTTTCGTGACGATATCCTGGGTCAAGTCATTGGCCAGGACCGTCGGCACGTAAGAGCTCTTGACCTTCTGGACCTTTTCCCGCAGCTTATCTTCCGGCATGTTGAGGATGCCGGCCAGTTTCTGCAGTTCTTCGTCGCTCATGCCGTCCTTAGGCGGCACGTAGGTCACCATGAAGCTCGGCCGCGAGCCGACGAGGATCTGGCCGTTGCGGTCGTACATGATACCGCGCATGGCTGCAATGGGGATGGCCCGCAGGCGGTTCCCTTCGGCCAGGGTATAATAATATTCACCGGCAAAGAGCTGCAAGTAGACCAGCCGGCTGATGAGGATGACGAAAATCGCGATGACGATCCAGTAGAGGTAGCGGAAACGGCCATCTTGATTCTTCTTTTTCAATAACGCTTCAAGCATGTAACTAAATCTCCTTTATTTACCAGCGATAGCCCGGGAACCCGTAAAAGGCATCGTCGCGGCGCAGATGCCAGACGATGTGATCCACCGGCAGGGCCAGGATTCCGTGATAAACAAGCATAGGGATGCTGAATTCCAACAAGTAGGCGGCGATGTTGATGTACTGGCCGGCCAGGAAGAGGAACCCGCAGGTCAGGACCAGGCCGACTTCGGTCGCCCCGAGGACGATGAGCAATGTCAATACCCACTGGTCCTTGTCGATGTCGCGGCCGAGGTAGCTGCAGATGAGGGCTACGATGAGATAGACCAGCAGGTGCAGGCCAAAGAAATTGCCGATAATGACATCCTGACAAAATCCGCCCAAGAGGGCCGTGATGATGCCGATGCGCTGGCCGTGATGGAGGGCCATGAGGACGACGAAGACGAAGATGAGGTTAGGCTGGCTCACGCTGTTAAACATAAAAGGCAGGATGGCAGCCTGCAAAATAAAGACGATGAAGGCTGTCATGACACAGTTCAGTTTCTTCATAATGCCGCGGCTCCTTTAATTCCTTCTACTTTGTCGCGATTCGTCTGAGGTACGAGTTTCGGCGTGACTTCCGGTTTTTCATAGGACCCGGTATCGGCCGACTTCAAGATGACGAAGACTTCTTCCAGTTTGGAGAAATCGACGCTGGGACGAATGACGGCATATTTTACGAAATCATTTTCATTCTGATGGATCGATACGATGGTGCCGATAGGCAGGCCCTTCGGATAGATGGAGCCGAAGCCCGATGTGACCAGTGTATCCCCTTCCAGGATATCCGCATCCTTGGCGATGTTGACGAACTGCGGTTCCGTCGGCACGTTGCCGTTGCCGCGGACGACAGAGGAAACGCGCGATTCCGGACGCTGTACGATGGCACCGATGCTGGTCCGCGGGTCCGTCAGGAGCTGGACGCGGGACGAATGCGGATAGACGTCGCTGATGAAGCCGACGACACCACTCGGCGTGATGACCGGCATGTCTTTTTCGACGCCTTCGCCGCTGCCGACATCGATGATCATGGTGTTGGTCCACGTGCCGTAGTCACGGGAAATGACCGAACCAGCCAGAAGCTGGTACTGATTATGGGTCGATTTGAAATTGAGGAGCGCCCGCAGGCGGTCGTTTTCGGCTACGACTTCATCGTAGTCGACAGTCCGGCTCTTGAGGTCGGCATTTTCTTTTTCCAGCGATTCCCATTCAATGCGGTTCTTCAAGCTGACGTCGACGATGTGGATGCTCGAGGTCAGCGAATCCATGACGCGGCTGGCACCGTATTCAAAAGGCGACATGATCGTCATCAGCGGCTTGGTAATGAACGGCAGGGAATCGCGCTGGCGCCAGGCCCAGCCGACAAGCGCAATGACGATGAATAAGATGAGTACGAAGACGACGCTTCTTTTACCGAACGAAAACAATTTTAAAATCTCCTCCTATATATACGCTGTGCCCCTTCGATGAGGGCCGATAATTTATCACGATCAGCGACGGCAATGCCCGTGCCCTTGGCGACAGCCAGTTCCGGCTCGGAAGCCAGCATGACCGGCACGCCCAGTTCCTGGGTGAAGAGCTGGTCCATGCCCTTTAGCTTGGCCCCGCCGCCAGTGAGGACGATGCCATGTTCCATAATGTCTGCGGCCAGTTCCGGCGGCGTTTCCCGCAGGACATCCTTGACCAGGTCGAGGATCTTGATGAGAGGCTTGCCGATGACGTGGTAGAGCTCACTCGATTTGATGGCCATTTCCCGCTGGAGGCCGTCATCGAGGCCGCGGCCCACGAAGTAATAGCCCCGGTCTTCCAGGGGCAGGACAGCTGAGCCGTTGGTCACTTTCATCTCTTCCACCGTCGTGTCGTCAGTGACGATATCGTACTGATAGCGCAGGTAATCTTTGATGGCCGCATTGAAATCGAGGCTGCCCAGATGGAGCGACTTGGATACGACGATGCCGCCCAGGGACAGCATGGCTACATTGGTCGTACCGCCGCCGATGTCGACGACCATATTGCCGACCGGATCATAGACGGGCAGATTCACGCCGAGAGCCGCAGCAGCCGCCGTTTCGATGAGGAAGGCTTCCTTGGCGCCGGCCTGATAGACGGCTTCCATGACGGCCCGTTTTTCGACATTCGACGCCGCCGAAGGCACGCCGATCATGATGCGCAGGCGCTGGACGCTGCGGACGCACTTGCTGAGGATATAGCCCAGCATCGTCCGGGTTACACTGTAATCGGCGATGACGCCGTGGACCAGAGGCCGATGGAGCTTCACCGTTTCCGGCGCCCGGGACAATAAGTCCTCTGCCGCCCGGCCGACAGCAATCATCTTGCTGTTCCGTTCATCTGTCGCCATGACCGACGGTTCAGACAGGACGATGCCCCGGCCCTCCACATAGACCTGGGTCGTAGACGTCCCTAAATCAATCCCTATATTTTTAGTTAATGGAGAAAAAATCGAAGCCATAACAAATCCTTTCTATTTCTTTCGCATATTCTGTTATACAAAACAGTCATCATTCCATATTCTATCACATTGCGCCCCTTTTCGCATTAACTAATTTCATGGAATGAAAAAAAGGCCTGTCGCACGTGCGACAGACCCTTTTAAGTAGTTAGCAGCTAGTGGCTAGTGGCTAGCGGATGGTCTTTAATTTAAAAACCCTCGCTTCAAACATCAAACTTCAAGCAGGGATACACCCACATGTGCATGACAACCGAAACGACCACACGCTTCTTACGCGACTTTCAATCCGGCGCGGTGCAAGGCCATGACGATCGGCGTGATGATCAGGCCCGATACGATGGCTTCCGGGATGCCATTGACGGCCGTGATGCCCAGCATGATGTTGATGACGTTCATGAAGGGGATGCCCTGTGCTTCGGCATAAGGGACGCCGACGATGGCCGTAAAGGAACCGAGGAAGAGAATCGTGTGACAGACCGTCGTCAAGACCGCCGTGACGGCGATGCGCCATACTTCGCGGATTTTCAGATGACGGTACAATTCAAAGGCGATGACGCCGATCAGGATACGCGGTACGATACAGATGAAGGCGTCGGCAACGACGTTATACTGTACAGCAAACAACAGCAACGCGCTCGGTGCCTGCAAGGACCGGATAAAGGAAAAGATACCGAACATGAAGCCGACGATCATGCCGACCTTGCGGCCTGCCGTCAGGCTGCCGATGATAGTCGGGATGTGAAGGATCGTCGCGTTCATGATGACCAGCGGGATGAAACCATAGCCCGTGAGGCCTAAAAAAATCGTAATCGCCGATAAGAAACCGGCAACCGTTAACTGACGAATCGACAAAAAAGTGCGTCTTGCCGGCATGACGCCAGCAACATTCTGTTTTTCCATGTTTTTCCTCCGTTCTCGCTCTTTCGCAAGATACAAGTCGCAATACGATTAAAGACGCAAAAACACGGCCGGTCCGCGCCAGTATCCGCCCGTTTCCGGTACCAACCCGGCGCTTTAAAAGAACCTGCCTTATGTGTCACGCGTAGTATATCATACTTGAAGGGGTCTTGCCAATAGCAATTGGGAATATTGTGAATCTTTACACAAGCATAATGGAGGATAAAGGCCTTCGGCCGCAGTTGGCAAAGAAACACGGTCCAGCAAGAACGGGCTGTGGATTTTTCTCCAGCAGGCTCGCCCTCTATCATGAATCAAACTTCAACCCTGAAAAAGAAAGGGACTGTACGCGATAGCACAAAGCTTCATGCGACAGTCCCTTTTGGTGCGAGTGGAGGGACTTGAACCCTCACGCCGTGAGGCGCCAGATCCTAAGTCTGGTGCGTCTGCCATTCCGCCACACTCGCAAGTACCTTTTTATTCTACCATGCTTCCCTCCTATTGGTCAAACAAAAAATATGGTATCATATTTCTATATATATCATAAAGGAGGATTGTTATGTTATTACAAAGGGAATCGAAATTTGAAGGGTCTGTACTCGGATTTATCGGCTATGGCCTCATCTTAGTCATCCTTACGATTTGTACGTTCGGCATCGCCTATCCTTGGGGCGAAGTCATGTTTCGCCGCTGGATCTGCCGCAATACGATCATCGACGGCCAGCGTCTCACTTTTGATGGAACAGGTCTGCAGCTCTTCGGCAGCTACATCAAATGGTGGTTCTTCACTATCATCACGCTGGGCATCTACGGCTTCTGGCTGTTCAACAAGATGACCGCCTGGCGGGTAAAACATACGCATTTTAGGGAATAATAAAAGGGCTGTCGCATCGCGACAGCCCTTTTAAGTTGTTAGTGGCTAGCAGTTAGTGGTTAGCAGATAGTTTTAAATTTAAAGGTTTTCTCTGTGAGAAAGGGACTACACATACGATGAGGATAACCAGCGAGTTACTAACCACTAACCACGAGCCACCAATCTCACACGACCTGAAACAGGTAGAACTTCAGATAATTCGTTTCCGGGACATTCCAGAGGATGGGATGGTCCGGCGACTGCTGGCGCCCTTCGATCTGGCGGAGGCGGACGCCGGCGTCTTTGGCGGCGTCGTGGAGCATCCGGCGGAACAGGTCGTCACGCATGAAGTGGGAGCACGAACAGGTCGCGAGGTAACCGCCGCGGGGCAGGAGTTTCATGGCTTTCAAGTTGATTTCCTTGTAGCCCCGGATGGCGTTGTGGACGGTATGACCCGATTTGGTGAAGGCCGGCGGGTCGAGGATGATGAAATCATAGTCATGGCACTTGTGGTCGGCCAGATCGGTCAAGAGGTCGAAGACGTTGGCCTGCTTGGCCGTGACGATGTCTTCCAGGCCGTTGCGGCGGATATTTTCGTTGGTCATGTCGACGGCTTCCTGGGAAATGTCGACGGCTGTGACGCTGGCCGCCCCGCCCTTGGCCGCATTGAGGGCAAAGGCTCCGGTATGGGTGAAGCAGTCCAGGACATGCTTGCCGGCAGCGATTTTGGCGACAGCCAGGCGGTTGTATTTCTGGTCCAGGAAGAATCCCGTCTTCTGGCCATTTTCCACATCGACATCGTAGAGGATGCCGTTTTCGTCGATGGTCGTCAAGACGCTGCCCGGCTGGGGCAGGAAGTCGGCCTGATACCAGCCTTTATACTCTTCCATGCCGTCCAGTTCGCGGACTTTGACGTCGTTCCGTTCATAAATGCCTCGGATGGTGACGCCCATGGCGGCCAGTTCGTCGACGAGAGCCTTGAAGATGACCGGTTTGACCTGGTCCATGCCATAGCACAGGGTCTGGGCGACGAGGACGTCGTTATAGCGGTCTACGGTCAGGCCCGGCATGTCGTCGGCGTCTCCGAAGATGAGGCGGCAGCAGGCGAAGTCTTTATCGCCCATGACGGTCTTGCGGTAGTCCAGGGCATATTTGACCCGGCGCTGCCAGAAAGCTTCGTCGAAGCGGTCGTTGGCATTGCGCGACACGATACGCACGCGTATCTTAGAAATGTCGTTGGCAAAGCCCGTGCCGAGATAGCGGTCTTTGTCGCTGTAGACGTCGACGATGTCCCCTGTCTGGTACGTGCCTTCGACATGGGTCACTTCTTCGCCATATACCCAGGGGTGGCCGCTGCGGGCAGCCCGTTCCCCCTTCTTGGTAATCGTTAATTTCGCATAAGGTCGGTTCATATTTCCCCCGTTTTATAAAATATAATGGCTCAAGTCGACGTTCTGGACGACGTCGTTCAGCTTGCCCGAAACGAATTCTTTATTGACGACGATGTGCTTTTCGTCGATATCCGGTGCTTCATAGGCCACATCTTCGAGGATTTTTTCCAAAATCGTGTGCAGCCGGCGGGCGCCGATGTTTTCCGTTTCCAAGTTGACGCGGTATGCGTATTCGGCAATGGCGTCGATGCCGTCATCGGTGAATTCCAGGGTGACGCCATCCGTTTCCAGGAGGGCCTTATACTGTTTGACCAGGGACTGGTTCGGTTCAGTCAGGATGCGGCGGAAATCATCGACCGTCAGGGACTGGAGTTCGACGCGGATCGGGAAGCGGCCCTGCAGTTCCGGAATGAGGTCGCTCGGCTTGGATACATGGAAGGCACCGGCAGCGATGAAGAGGATGTGGTCTGTCTTGACCGGGCCGTACTTGGTGTTGACCGTAGCTCCTTCGACGATGGGCAGAATGTCGCGCTGTACGCCTTCGCGGGAGACGTCGGGCCCGTTGGAACGGCCCTTTTCGGCGATCTTATCGAATTCGTCGATGAAGACGATGCCCGATTCTTCCGTCGCTTCGATGGCTTTGTCGACGATGATGTCCATATCCAGGCATTTTTCCAATTCTTCTTCCTTGAAGATTTCCCGGGCCTTGGCGACGGTCATCTTCTTTTTCTTCTTCTTTTTCGGCATGATGCTGCCCAGCATTTCCTGGAAATTGTTGGTCAGTTCTTCCGTCGAATTGCCCGTCAGGATGCCCTGGAAGCCCTGGTTCTGTTCAGCCACTTCGACTTCGATTTCCCGGTCGTCCATCTTATGGGCGCAAATGTCTTCAAACATCTTCTGCCGGCGGTCGGACTTCGGCTCTTCCAGCTGCTTCGGTTCTTCCGGCATTTCATCGTCGTCATCATCGCTGCTGAAGAAGACGTCCATCGGGTTCTTGACTTTTTCCTTGATGGACTTCTTCGGCCAGAAGACCTGGAGGATGCGCTTGTTGGCTTCTTCTTCGGCCTTTTCTTCATAGCGCTGGCTTTCCTGTTCCTGGACCATGCGGATGGCATTGGCCACGAGGTCGCGGATCATCTGTTCGACGTCGCGGCCGACATAACCGACTTCGGTGTATTTCGTCGCTTCGACTTTGATGAACGGCGCACCGACGAGCTTGGCCAGGCGGCGGGCGATTTCCGTCTTGCCGACGCCAGTCGGCCCGATGAGCAGGATATTCTTGGGGATGATTTCATCCTGCATGTCTTCACTCAGGCGTTTGCGGCGCCAGCGGTTGCGCAGGGCGATGGAGACGGATTTCTTGGCTTCCCCCTGGCCGACGATGTATTTATTCAATTCCGCCACGATCTGTTTTGGCGTCAATTCTGTTTTTTCCATGAAAATACCTCTTTCTTAAATTTCTTCGACAATGACGTTGTGGTTGGTGTAGACGCAGATATCGGCTGCAATATGCAGGGATTTTTCAGCGATTTCCCGGGCCGACAAGTCCGTGTTCTGCATGAGGGCCCGTGCCGAAGCCAGGGCATAGTTGCCACCGGAACCGATGGCCAGGACGCCGTCGTCCGGTTCGATGACTTCGCCGTTGCCGGAAATGAGCAGGATGCGCTGACTGTCAGCGACCAGGAGCAGGGCTTCCAGCTTGTGAAGGATTTTGTCGGACCGCCAGTCCTTGGCCAGTTCGACGGCACTGCGGACGAGGTTGCCATTGTGTTCGTTCAATTTTTCTTCAAAGTGGTCGAATAAGGTGAACGCATCGGCGACGGAGCCGGCAAAACCGCTGATGATCTTGCCGTGGTAGAGGCGGCGGACTTTCTGGGCCGTCCCTTTCATGATGACGGCATTGCCCATCGTGACCTGACCGTCGCCGGCGATGGCCGTCTTGCCGTCGCGCTGGACGGCGCAGATCGTAGTAGCGTGGAATTCTGTAGACATTAATTCAGACATGGGTAATCCCCTTTCATTTGTTCAATTTCATCGAGTGCCCGCTGTGCCAGCAGGGCGTTCTTTTCTTTCTTCTTCATGCGTTTCTTGATGCCCAGCGGTTCCATGAGGCCGAAGTTGATGTTCATCGGTTGGAAATGGTCGTTCGGGCCGCTGGAAATATATTGGCTCAGGCCGCCCATGGCCGTGCGCCGGGAAAAGGTCAGGCCGTCTTCCCCTTGCAGGAGGCGGGCCGCATTGACACCGGCCAACAGGCCCATGGCTGCCGATTCCAGGTAGCCTTCGACGCCGGTCAGCTGGCCGGCAAAGAGCAGGTTCGGCTGTTTGCGCAGCTGCAGCGTCGGCAGGAGCAGTTCCGGCGAATTGATATAGGAATTGCGGTGCATGACGCCATAGCGGACGAATTCGGCGTGTTCCAGGCCGGGAATCATGGAAAAGACCCGCTTCTGTTCGGGGAACTTGAGATGGGTCTGGAAACCGACGATATTGTACAGCGTGGCGCTGCCGTTATCCTGGCGGAGCTGGACGACGGCATAAGGCAGTTCACCTGTACCGGGCAGTTCCAGGCCGACAGGCTTCATGGGGCCATAGCGCATGGTATCGATGCCGCGGCCGGCCATGACTTCGATGGGCATGCAGCCTTCAAAGACGCTGTCGTCTTTTTCAAAGTCGTGGAGTTCGGCACATTCAGCCGTCGTCAGGGCCTGCCAGAAAGCTTCGTATTCTTCTTTGGTGAAAGGGCAGTTGAGATAGTCTGCCCCACCCTTGCCGTAGCGGGCGGCGCGGTAGACTTTAGTCATATCCAGGGAGTCGACGGCGACGATAGGCGCGGCGGCGTCGTGGAAATGGAAGTAATCCTCCCCGGTCAGGCGGCGGATGGTATCGGCCAAGGCGTCACTGGTCAGGGGGCCGCTGGCGACGATGCAGATCTGGTTGTCCGGCAATTCCGTCACTTCTTCGTGGCGGATGGTGACCAGGGGATGATCCTTGAGTTTTTCCGTCACGTACTGGCTGAAGGGGACGCGGTCAACGGCCAGGGCCCCGCCAGCCGGAACGCGGTGCGTATCGGCGGCATCCATGATGAGCGAGCCGAGACGGCGCATTTCTTCCTTCAAGAGGCCGACGGCGTTTTCAATATTCGCTGCCCGCAGGGAATTGCTGCAGACGAGTTCTGCGAAATATTCCGTGTGGTGAGCCGGCGACGATTTGACCGGCCGCATTTCTACGAGTTCTACCGGGATGCCGCGGCGGACGAGCTGCCAGGCAGCTTCCGATCCGGCCAGGCCGGCTCCGATGATTAAGACACTATTCTTCATGCACTACCTCACCTTTTTTATGGTTTTCACACTCTGCATTGCTACAGAAAATCTTATCGGGTCCTTTTTTATAATGTTTGACAATCATGATGCTGCCACAAAGGGGACACTTCTTGTCGACAGGCTGGTTCCAGAGGACGAAGTCACATTCCGGATACTGGCTGCAGCCGTAAAAGACGCGGCCCCGCTTGGACTTACGCTTGATGAGCGTCCCCTTGCCGCACTTGGGACAGGTAATCCCCAGGTCTTCGACGATGGCCTTGGTATTGCGGCATTCCGGGAAATTGGAGCAGGCCAGGAATTTGCCGAAGCGGCCGAATTTATAGACCATCGGCGCGCCGCAGAGCTCGCAGACCTGACCCGAATCCTGGCCGGAAATGGTGACTTTTTCCATCTTTTCTTCAGCTTCGTCCATTTCCGGCTTGAAGACGTCATAGAATTCCTGGAGGACGTGGCGGTACGTGTCCTTGCCCTGTTCGATGGCGTCCAGCTCTTCTTCCATGTGGGCCGTGAAGCCGACGTTGATGATCTGGGCGAAATATTTCTTCAGCAAATCGACGATGATGACGCCCAGTTCCGTCGGGACGAACTGTTTATCCTTCTTTTCGACGTAATTGCGGTTCTGGATGGTATCCATGATGGGCGCATACGTACTCGGCCGGCCGATACCCTTTTCTTCCAGCGTCTTGATCAGGCTGGCTTCGGTATAGCGTGCCGGCGGCTGGGTGAAATGCTGCTGCGGCGTGACGGCCTGGTTGTGGACGACGGTATGGGCCGAAATATGGGGCAGCTCAGCCAGAGTCTTGTCCTTCTTGGCGTCTTCGTAGAGTTCCGTAAAGCCCTTGAACAGGACTTTGTAGCCTGCAGCCCGCAGTTCGTAGCGGCCGCTGTCGATGATGATGGCCATGTGTTCCGTTTCGACCGATTCCATCTGGCTGGCCAGGAAGCGGTTCCAAATGAGCGTATACAGGCGCAGCTGATCGCGGGACAGGAATTCCGACACCTTGTACGGTGTCAGTTCCAGCGACGTCGGACGGATGGCTTCATGCGCATCCTGACTGGTCTGTTTCGTCTTGTAGACGCGGGGCTTGTCGGGGATGTATTCTTCGCCGTAGTTCGACGTAATGAACTCCCGCGCGGCCTGGACCATATCATCGTTGATGCGGACCGAGTCCGTACGCATGTAGGTAATGAGGCCGACATGGCCCTGGTCGCCCATATCGAGGCCTTCATAGAGCTGCTGGGCCAGCATCATCGTCTTCTTGGCGCCGAAATTGAGCTTGCTGACACATTCCTGCTGCATCGTCGACGTCGTGAACGGCGGCTGGGGCTGGCGTTTGCGCTTGCGCTTTTCGACCTTCACAATCGTATCCGGTTCGTGGTCTTCGCCGCGGCTTTCCCAGGTCAGGTCGTGGGCGATGGCTTCGGCCGCTTCCTGCGTCGAGATTTCGGCCTTCTTGCCGTCAATCTTGGTCAGTTCTGTCGGCAGGGTCAGGCCGTCTTCGGTCTTATAGGTTCCACTGACGGTCCAGTATTCTTCCGGCACGAAAGCCTTGATGGCTTCTTCCCTTTCACAGATGAGGCGGACGGCGACGGACTGGACGCGGCCGGCGCTGAGGCCCTTGCAGACTTTCTTCCACAGAAGAGGGCTCAGTTTATAGCCGACGATGCGGTCCAGGACGCGGCGGGCCTGCTGGGCGTCGACTTTCTTGAGGTCGATAGGTTCCGGGTCCTTGATGGCCTCAAGGATGGCTTTCTTGGTAATTTCGTGGAACATGATGCGGCATTTGTCGTGCGGGTCGATTTCCAGCAAATGGGCCAGATGCCAGGAAATGGCCTCCCCTTCGCGGTCCGGGTCAGTTGCCAGATAGACTTGTTTCGATCGGATGTATTCATTCTGCAAGTCTTCAATGAGTTTGCGCTTATCCCACATGTTGGTATACGTCGGCACGAAGCCTTCTTCGATATTGACGCCGAACTGGTTGCGCGGCAGATCCCGCAGGTGGCCGCGGCTGGCCATGACCTTGTAGCCGCTGCCCAGGAAGCGTTCGATAGTCTTGGCCTTGGCCGGCGATTCGACGATGACCAGATTCTTGGCGTTCTTCGGGAGCGGGTCCAGCTTCTTCAGCGGTTCCTTCTTGGGCAGATTGACCGTGCCGTGGATGACGGTCTTCTCGCCGTCGCCTTTTTTCTTGCGGCCTCGTTTCTTCTTTTTAGTATCATCAATGATGATTGTGCGTTTAATCGGAAATTCTAACATCTATCTCCATCCTGCCTCTCGCTGTACACGAAATCTGAAAATGTACTTAAACTATTTCTCATCATACACTATTCGCCGCGACCTTTCAAGGTGTGACTCTTTCTAATACTATAATATGAGCAAAAATATGAGCAAATATGAGCACAAAAAAGAGGCTGTCGCACGAAGCTAAAATGGCTTAATGCGACAGCCCCTTTTTTAGTGGCTAGTGGCTAGCGGCTCCCCTTAAAGGGGAGCTGGCCGCCGAAGGCGGTCTGAGGGGTTGCTTTTGACCAAAAAAGACCCTCGCATGATGGTAGAAGCCTTCGTGCGACAGGCCCTTTTTGGGTTTTAAGTTTTCAGTTTACAGTTTTTAGTGAAACCGAGTTAGTGAATTTCACTGATGATGACATCGGTCATGGTCTGGGTGTCGGCTTTCTTGAAGCCTTCTTTATAGAGGTCCGGCGTGCGCCAGCCGGCAGCCAGGGCGGCGTCGACGGCTTTTTCAATCTTGTCGGCCGCTTCGTCTTCATCCAGGGAGTAACGCAGGAGCATGGCCGCCGAAAGGATGGTGGCGCAGGGATTGGCAATGCCCTGGCCGGCAATGTCCGGTGCCGAGCCGTGAATCGGTTCGTAGAGGCTGGTCATTTCGCCGATGGAAGCCGACGGCATCATGCCGATGGAACCGCCGAGGACAGCCGCTTCATCGCTGAGGATATCGCCGAAGAGGTTGCTCGTGACGATGACGTCGAACTGCTTCGGATTGAGGGCCAGCTGCATGGCGCAGTTGTCGACGTAGAAATGGTTCAAGGCGACGTCGGGATAATCCTTGGCGACGTCGATGACCGTACGGCGCCACAGGCGGGACGTAGCCAGGACGTTGGCCTTGTCGACGGACGTAACCTTGTGGCGGCGCTTCTGGGCGGCCTTCATGGCAAAGGTGCTGATGCGCTGTACTTCAGGGACACTGTAGTTTTCCAGGTCCCACGCGCGTTCGACGCCATTGTGGATTTCCGATTCGCAGCGGTCGCCGAAATAGATGCCGCCGACGAGTTCGCGGACGATGAGGACGTCCGTCCCGGTGACGATATCCGGTTTGAGCGGCGAGTATTCGGCCAGGACTTCCGGTACCTTGACCGGGCGCAGGTTGACGTAGAGCCCCAAAGCCTTGCGCAGGCCCAGGACGGCCTGTTCCGGGCGCAGTTTCGGGTCGACGTTGTCCCACTTGTCGCCGCCGACGGCGCCGAAGAGGATGGCGTCGGCTTTCTTGGCCGCTTCGATGGTATCTTCCGGCAAGGGCGAACCGCAGAGGTCATAGGCCGTGCCGCCGGCCGGTTTCTTTTCAAAAGTCAGGCCGATGTGGCAGACTTCATCGATTTTCTCTAAGGCTTTAACGGCACCTGCCGTGATTTCTTCCCCGATTCCGTCGCCGGGGATGACGACGATATGTTTAGCCATGTTACTTAGACTCCTTTACGTAATTGATTAAGCCGCCAGCTTTGGCAATGTCCTGGATGAAGCCCGGCAGGGGCGGCGCCTGGAAGGTGTCGCCTGTCGTCTTGTCGACGATTTTCCCCGTGTCGAGGTCGATGGAGAGGATATCGCCGGCTTTGATTTTTTCGACGTCGTCGCCGATTTCCAGGGCCGGCAGGCCGACGTTGATGGCATTGCGGTAGAAGATGCGGGCGAAGCTGGCCGCAATGACGACGGGGATGCCCGACGCCTTGATGGCAATCGGTGCGTGTTCACGGGATGAACCGCAGCCAAAGTTGTGGCCGCCGACCATGATATCCCCTGCCTTTACGTTGCCGGCAAAGGTTTCGTCAATGTCGACCATGCAGTGCGTGGCCAATTCTTTCGGATCGAAGCTGTTCAAATAACGAGCCGGGATGATTACGTCTGTATCGATATTGTCGCCGTAGCGCCATACTTTTCCTTCTAATGTCATGATTAACGGACCTCCTTCGGTGCGGCAATCTTGCCGAGAATCGCACTGGCTGCAGCGACCTGCGGGCCAGCCAGGTAGACTTCGCTGTCGACGTGACCCATGCGGCCGCGGAAGTTGCGGTTCGTCGTGGAGACACATTTTTCACCAGCCGTCATGATGCCCATGTAGCCGCCCAGGCAGGGACCGCACGTCGGCGTCGAAACGGCACAGCCGGCAGTGATGAAGGTTTCGATGTAGCCGGCCTTCATGGCTTCCATGTAGACGTGCTGGCTGCCGGGGATGACGATGCAGCGCACGTCAGGATGGACTTTATGGCCTTTGAAGATGTCCGCAGCGATCTTCAAATCTTCCAGACGGCCATTGGTACAGGAGCCGATGACGACCTGGTCGATCTTGATGTCGCCGAAGGTGCCGATGACCTTGGTGTTTTCCGGCAGGTGCGGGAAAGCGACGACGGGTTTCAATTCAGACAAGTTGATTTCGACAGTCCGGCTGTAATGGGCGTCGTCGTCAGCCGTGACGATGTCGTAGCCATCGGGGACGCGGCCCTTTTCATAGGCTATGGTCTGTTCATCGACAGGGAAGATGCCGTTCTTGGCACCGGCTTCGATGGCCATGTTGGCAATGGTGAAGCGGTCGGTCATATCCAGAGCGGCGACGCCTTCGCCCGTGAATTCCAGGGACTGGTAGAGAGCGCCGTCGACGCCGATCATACCGATGAGGGTCAGCATGACGTCTTTGCCCGTAATGTCATCGGGTTTGGAGCCCGTCAGATGGACATTGATGGCATCGGGGACTTTGAACCAGGCCTTGCCTGTAGCCATGGCGACGCCTAAGTCCGTCGAGCCGACGCCAGTGGAGAAACCGCCCAGGGCGCCATACGTACAGGTATGGGAATCGGCGCCGATGGTCAGCATACCGGGAGCGACGATGCCCTGTTCCGGCAGGAGGACGTGTTCGATGCCGACGCGGCCGACTTCAAAATAATGCGTAATGCCGTGTTCCTTAGCGAAGTCGCGGACGATTTTGGCCAAACCGGCGGACTTGATGTCTTTGTTTGGCGTGAAGTGGTCCGGGATCAAAGAAATCTTGGTCTTATCAAAGACGGGCTTGCCGATCTTGTTGAACTGGGCAATGGCCGGAGGGGCCGTAATATCATTGGCCAGGACCATATCGAGATTACAAGTAATTAAATCACCCGGTTTCACCGAGTCGACGCCGGCATGTTTTACCAGGATTTTCTGCGTCATCGTCATACCCATATGTATATACACTCCTTATTATTTCACTAAAATCCAATACAGATAAGTTTCTATCATGCTTGAGTTCGATGTGAGTGGCTTTCAATTACACTCCCCTCACATCAAACATCATACTTTAATGCTGGCCCGACGTGGCTTTGAAAGCCGTAATCGTATCCGGCGTGGATTTGAGGGCCCGGAACTTGACGCGCTGAGCCATGCCGTCCATGCGGTTGATGGCCGTCATGAAGGCGAAGATGGAAGCCGTAATGGTATCCGTATCGACGCCGGCGCCCCAGGTCGTATGGCCTTCTTTATCGGTCAGGCCGAAGTAAGCGATGCCGCGGGAATCGGAGTCACGGTCCAAATCGTGTTCGCTGTAGACGAGGTTGCTGAACTCGATGCCATAGGCCTTGCAGACGGCATTGCTGACGGCATTCAGCTGGCCGTTGCCGGCCCCTTCGAGGACGACTTCTTCGTCGTTGGCGCGGACCAGGACTTTGCCGACCCATTTATCGCCTTTCTTCTTGAGCGAGAAGTCTTCGACTTTCAGCGGCGTATCGGCATTGAGGTAGTTCTTCTGGAAGGCGTCGTAGATTTCGGCCGGTTTCAATTCCTGATGCTTGTGGTCCGATACTTCCTTGACGAAGTAGCTAAAGTCTTCGCGCATCTTCTTCGGCATGTCGATGCCGTAATTCTGTTCCATGACGAAACCTACGCCGCCCTTGCCGGACTGGCTGTTGATGCGGATGACGTCGGCATCGTACGTGCGGCCCACATCATGCGGATCGATGTACAGGTACGGGCAGGTCCAGTACTGTTCGTTGTTTTCCTTGCGGAAGTGCATGCCCTTGGCGATGGCGTCCTGATGAGAACCGGAGAAAGCGGCGAAGACCAGCTGGCCGGCATAAGGCTGACGCGGATGGACATGCATGTGGGTCACTCGTTCATACGTTTCCACCAGTTTGGGCATGTTCGAGAAATCCAGGCCCGGGTCGACGCCTAAGGCATACATGTTCATGCCGATCGTGACGATATCGGCATTGCCCGTCCGTTCGCCATTGCCGAACAGCGTACCTTCGACGCGGTCAGCGCCGGCGAGCATGGCCATTTCAGCATCGGCGACGCCCGTACCGCGGTCATTGTGGGGATGGACCGATAAGATAACGTTGTCGCGGTATTTCAGATTCTGCGACATATAGGCGATCTGCGAAGCGAAGACATGAGGCATGGACATCTGGACCGTCGACGGCAGGTTGATGATGGCCTTGCGGTCAGCCGTCGGTTTCCAGACATCGAGGACGGCGTTGCAGACTTCCAGAGCGTATTCCGGTTCCGTGCCGGTGAAGCTTTCCGGCGAATATTCAAAGCGGAAGTTGGCACCGGCTTCGTCGGTCAGGCGCTGTAACAATTTCGCACCGTCTACAGCAATCTGTTTGATTTCTTCCTTCGATTTGCGGAAGACCTGCTGGCGCTGGGCGAAGGACGTGGAATTGTAGACGTGGACGATGGCGTTCTTGACGCCTTTCAGGGCATCGAAAGTCTTGCGGATGATGTGTTCCCGGGCCTGGGTCAGGACCTGGACGGTGACGTCATCGGGAATCATGTCGTGGTCGACTAAGTAGCGCAGGAATTCAAATTCCGTTTCCGACGCAGCCGGGAAGCCGACTTCGATTTCCTTGAAGCCCATGGCGACCAAGACTTTATAGAATTCAATCTTTTCTTCAAGGCTCATAGGAATGATGAGGGCCTGGTTGCCATCGCGCAAATCGACGCTGCACCAAATGGGCGCTTTATCGGGATATTCTTTCTGGGCCCAGGACATATCGACAACAGGGGGCATAAAATAACCTTTTTTATAATGTTCTACGTTTTTCATACTGCATCTCTCCTATGATCATGAAATAAATTTAAAATAAATCATTACACAATCAAAATAAAAAAAAATCTTTCATCTCGAAAAGAGACGAAAGATTATACTTACGCGTTACCACTCTAATTCCTATCCGAAGATAGGCTCTCAACAGGTACGGACATACGTCGATACCCTCCTGTCTGTTAACGGCCAGGCCCCGGCTCCACCTACTCCTTTCGTTTCAGCGAGCTGCTTAGAGATGAGTTCTGTTCCGTGCCGCTGCTGCCTCACACCATCCGGCAGCTCTCTGGAAACATTCCGGAACTTACTAGTTCTCTTCAACGCATTTTTTATTTTGGATTGTTTGTCTGTTGACGTTTTGTATGTTATCATACCCTTTTGTAATTTGCAAGGCTTTTTCCAGAACTTTTCCAAATATTTTTAGCTTAAACGTGATACTTTATTTAATAAAATGCCGTGAAGACGGGTTTAACGTTTATCTTTACATGTAACGATTCTTTGCAGGATGCGTCGCCTCCCCCCTATCTTTTTCCCCTTATTAATGCTATAATAAATAAGTTACACAACAAGGAGGAAGTACATGTTAGAAAAATTCCAAAATTTGAATATTAGCGAAGTCATTATCCGTGCCCTGAATGAAATGGGCTTTGAAGAACCCACACCGATCCAGGCTGAATCGATTCCCATCGCCATGAGCGGCAGCGACATGATTGGCCAGGCCCAGACCGGTACGGGTAAGACCGCAGCCTACGGCATCCCGGTCCTGGAAAAAATCCTGAAAGCCGAACCGTCCAAGGATATCCAGACCGTCGTCCTGTCGCCGACGCGTGAACTGGCCATGCAGGTTGCCGAAGAACTGAACCACCTGGCCCAGTTCACCAACATCCAGGCCCTGCCGATCTACGGCGGCCAGGATATGGAACGCCAGCTGCGCCGCCTGCGCAAATGCCCGCAGATCATCGTCGCCACGCCGGGCCGCCTCATCGACCACATGAAACGCGGCACCATCGATTTGAGCCACATCACGACCATCGTCCTCGACGAAGCCGACGAAATGCTGGACATGGGCTTCATCGATGACATCAACCTCATCATGGCCGCTACGCCGAATACGCGCCAGACCCTGCTCTTCTCGGCTACCATGCCCAAGCCGATCCAGCAGCTGGCAGAAACGTTCCTGCACGACCCGCTCATCATCCGCATGAAGGCCAAAGAAGTCACGATGGACCTCATCGAACAGTCCTACATCGAAGTGCCGGACCGCCAGAAATTCGACATCCTCTGCCGTCTCCTGGACCTGCAGGAACCGGACCTGGCCATCATCTTCGTCCGCACCAAACGCCGCGTCGACGAAGTGTCGGAAGCCCTCAAGAAGCGCGGTTACTCGGCTGAAGGCATCCACGGCGACCTGACCCAGGCCAAGCGCGATACGGTCATCCGCCAGTTCCGTGAAAAGACCATCGACATCCTCGTCGCTACCGACGTCGCCGCCCGCGGCCTCGATATCAGCGGCGTTACCCACGTCTTCAACTACGACCTGCCCCAGGACCCGGAAAGCTACGTCCACCGCGTCGGCCGTACCGGCCGTGCCGGCCAGAGCGGTGAAGCGACGACCTTCGTCATCCCCCGCGAAATGGAACACCTGCGGACCATCGAACGCCTCATCAAGCGCCGCATCACCCGCCGCAAGGCCCCGACCTTCTCGGAAGCCCTGGAAGGCGCCCAGCAGGCCGCCATCCGCAGCCTGATCACGACGACAGAAGAAGGCAACTTCGGGACGTATAAAGAAAATGCCGAAGAACTCCTGTCCAACTACGACTCGGCCGCTCTGGTAGCCGCAGCCATCAAGCTCTTGACCAAGGAACCGGACACGACACCGGTCAAGATTACCGAAGAAGCGCCGCTCCGCAGCCGCAACAACCGCGGCGACCGCAACAACCGCGGCGACCGCAATAACCGCCGCTACAACCGCAACGACCGCCGTGGAGACCGCCGCAATCGCAACAACAACCAGCGCCGTGAAAACAAACAACATAAAGAAGCGAATCGTTCCGTATTCAAGCCTTATTTCAAGGATTGAGAAAAGGGGCTGTAACAAAATGAGTTTTTTTGCTCATTTTGTTGCAGCCTTCCTTCTTTCCCATAACTAACACAATAGCTGG
>NZ_JBBMEU010000017.1:0-37220 GCF_040096415.1 Megasphaera intestinihominis | reverse complement strand
TTTCGCAGGCATCGAACCTGCGAAATCCATCGCCATTCATCCCCTACCTAAGAGGAAGGAGTCTTCTGGCGAAACTGTGATAAAGTTTCCCCACAATTATTTTACACCATCTATCTTGTGCAGGAAAATCCAGCTCCCCAAGCTGAAGAAAATGACGCCCATGACCGTCAGGGCCGTCAGGTTATGGCTCAGCGTAGCCAAGTGGCCGGACAGGAAGAGTTCGCGGACGGCGTTGGACATCCAGGCCATGGGAAAGGCCTGGGCGACGACCTGGGTCACAGGGTCCATGGCTTCCAGGGGCCACGTATAGCCGCCGAAGATGAAGGCCGGTACAGTGTACATGACGGACGCCCGGACGAACTGTAATTCGTTGTGGAAAATGGATGACGCGAAGAGGCCCAGGGAAATGGCAGCAAAAGAGAAGGCACCGGCCAAAAGGCCCAGCGACTGGATGGACGCCCGGTCAGGGATGCCCAGCAGGCGGGCCAGGACACAGACCAGGCCAAAGGATAAAATGGACAGGACCCAGTACACGCCGACTTTGACGACCAGCAGCTTGCCCTTCGACGTCCCTTTCAGCTCAGGATTGCGGAAATCGCACTGGACAGCAGCTCCGATGGCCAGGAAAAAGCCCTGCTGCATGGCCGCCATGGCCAGGCCGGTGACGAAGAACATCATGTAACTCTGGGTCGGGTTATTGAGGACGCGCAGCGTCGTCTCTACCGGTGAGATGCGCTTCTTCAGCATCTGTTCATCACCGCTGGTCCGCAGGGCCGCCTGCCGGGCGGCAAAGCGCGTATTGAAGGTATTGACGATGTCGTTGCCAGCCGTCGTGGCGATATTGGTCGTAATGATATTGGCCCCGTTGAGCATGAACAGGACTTTAGCACTGCGGCCGTTGAGGATATCGTGAGAAAAATCGGCCGGAATGATGACGGCGGCATAGACCTCTTTCTGGCGCAGCATATCCCGTGCCTCCCCTTCATCGGCGACGACGCGGACCAGCCCCAGCCGTTCGTCATCATCGACCTGGCGGATCAGGAGACGGCTGTAGGCCGTATGTTCTTCGTCGCAGACGACTGTCGGAATCTCCTTGACGACACCGGGATAATAGAGGATGCCGAAGAGAATCAGGTAGGCCGTAGCGGCGCCAAAGAGAAAGATAGCCCGCCGGGCATCGTGGAGAAAGGCATTGGCCAGTTCCCGGCGGATCAGAGACAAGATGCTCATTATGACCGCCCTCCTTTCTTTCCGTGAATCAGACCGCCCGCCGCCAATGCCAGGACGGTCTTCATGCCGTAGCGGCGGCGCAGGGCAAAGATAGCCGTTCCCAGGACAAAGGCCCCGGCCCCCATGAGCAGCAGCTGCAGGGACTGGGAAACCAGCGCCGGCGCATAACCGGCCAATAAGATATCGCGGACGCTGTCGGCAGCATGGCGCATGGGAAAAATCTGGGCAATGGCGGCAGCGACGTCGCTCATGTAGAAATCAGGCCAGCTCAGGCCGCTGTACAAGAGGCCCGGCATGATATAGAGCAAGGGCATTTCGATGGACATGACTGCATCCGGACTGAGCACGGCAAAGAGGACCATAATGCCGGCGACGGCCAGGCAGAAAGCCGTTATCATGACGGCCAGGGCGGCCAGGGAACCCTGTACGGGGACGGCGAAGCTGTAGTATAAGAATCCCAGGGAGAGGAAAAAAGAAGGAACCGCCATGACCAGTACACAGAGCACCTTGGCGCCCAGGATCAGCCACGACGGGATGGACTTCTCGTAACCATGATATCGGAACTCCCTGGCGATGAGGGGGCACAAGACGAGCATAATGGCAATCTGCAGGCCATTCATGGTCAGACCGGCCAGCATGAACGGCGTATAGCCGGCCGTCGGATTGTTGACGATGCGGATGCCCAGGCGGACGGGGTAAGCCATATTCATGGCCGCTGCCGGCAGCTGGTTGCCCGCTTCCAGGAGCTTGGCCGCAATGCCGACGGACAAGGTCTTGTTGATTTCACTGGCTGCCGTCAAAGCGGCGTTGCCGAACATGTTATTGGCCGAGTTGACCGTCAGCATGAGCGGCACGGGATTGCCCAGCTTGACCTGTTTGGACAAATCCTCCGGGATGTACAGGCCGACCAGGGCCTTGCCGCTGTTCAAATCGTCGACCATATCTTCCGACCGCGTCACTTGGTCGACGAGCTGGAACTTTTCAGCATCGCTGTAAGCCTGGACGATGGTCCGGCTGACGACGGACTGCTCTTCGTCGCAGATGACCAGGGGGATCCGTTCGACCGAGTTCTGATAGTAAATGATACCAAAGGCCAGGGTAAAGGCCAGGGGCAACAGGAAGAGGATCGCTGCGACGGGAAAGCGCCCCTGCCAGAGCCAGTGCCATTCCTGCTTCAAGACGTGCCATACTTTCATGTCAGTCACCTGCCATATACTGGAAACGCATGCCCGGCCGCAGGGCATCGCTGTTGACCTGGACCTTGACGTTGAAACTGATGATATCCGTATCGTTGCCGCGTTCGCTCGTCGCCCGCTGGGTGGCGAATTCCGACTTCTGGCTGATATCGGTGATGGTCCCCTGGACGCGGGTAACGCCATCGCGGGCCTGCAGGGTCAGGACCTGACCGAGGTGGAAGTCTTTGAGCTTCGTTTCCGGGATCTTGAAGTCGACCCAGTTGTCATTCGGGTCCTGCAGGGCGACCAGCGGCGTCCCCAGGGAAATCATGGAACCTTCTTCGATGTATTTAGCCGTAATGATACCGTCGAAAGGCGCCTTGATTTCCGTTTCATCCAGGGATACTTCGATCTGCTGCAGCTGGGCCTGAGCCGCTTCCAGTTTCTTCTGGGCCGCATCGGTAGCCGCTAAGTTGGCATCGGTCTGCAAGAGGCCGGCCTGGGCCGACGATACGCTGGACTGGGCCTGGCTGTACGCCGACTGGGCGACTTCGTACTTGGTCTTATAGGCATCGAAGACGGATTTGGAAACAGCCCCCTGGGCGTAGAGTTCCTGGTAGCGGTTGAAATCCTTTTCTGCCAGGTCCAGATTGGACTGGGCCGAATCGAGGCCAGCCGAAGCCGTATCGACTTGGGACTTGGACGTACTGTCCTGGAGGTCCGTGACGACGCCGGACTGGCGCACCTGGGCCTGGAGGGCCTTGATATTGGCTTCAGCCTGGGCCTTCTGGGCCAGGAGGTCGCGCTGGTCGATGTAGGCGATGATGTCCCCCTGCTTGACCGTATCCCCTTCCTTGACGCGGAGCTGGACGACACGGCCGGCAACTTTGGAGTTGATGTCGATTTCCTTGGCATCGGCCCGGCCCCACAATTCATCCGACGCTGCTTCCTTCTGCAAACTGCAGCCGCTGGCCAGGCAGACAACGGCCAGGGCCAGGAGCAGGCCGGCAACCCATTTCTTTTTTTCTATGAACATGATGAGTTCCCCCTTTTGTTTGTTGAACGCGTTCAAATCTTGAGCAAAAAAGGCTGCCCCATGAAGCTAAAATGACCTCATGCGGCAATCCTTTACAGGAAACCGTCCTATCGCCGGTGGATCATCTCATCGGCAATGGCTTCGATTTCCGGCAGGCGCTGTTCGAGCTGGGCCAGGACGTCATGGCTCTCAGCGGCTGAAATGCCCAGCAGCTGCAAAGCCGTATCCAGGACCAGGGCGGCGTACTTTTGGCTGTCCATGGGCTGTCTGAAGTCGAACTGGACGATGTAGCTGCGCATGGCCCCTTTGATGAGCAGGGAGCGCAGGAAAATGTCCTCCTTCGATAATCCCAGGGAATCGCCGAAGATGCGGCCCGTCATATCGGCCAGATGGTCCGTGATCTTTTCAAACGTCAAGGGCGTCGTATAGCCTTCATAATAGGTTTCGCGGACGAGCTGGTTCATGGCCACGGCTTCAAATTCGACGAGGCACAGGGCGGCGTAGCGGAAGGCCGGCGACTCCTGCCTGAAATGGGCTGCAATCAAATCGGTGCACTGCCGCAGCAGCTCCATGACCAGGGACTGGAAGATATCTTCTTTATTCTTGAAAAAATAATAGATGCTCCCTGTGAGGACGCCCGATTTCTCGACGATCTGACGAATCGTCGTCTTTTTATACCCCTGCTGGACAAAGAGCTCCTTCGCCGCAGCCAGGATGCGCTGACGGACTTCGTCTTTATCTTTTTCCATAACAACACCTTCTTGAACATGTTCAACTACTTTATCTTTAGTGTACCTGTTCTCGAAATCCTTGTCAAGACTACAGCGTCACGTTATATATCCATCAATCGCATAAACGATTTACTTCCATGCAGAATATCCATTTGTCAGAGAAGGATTCATCCTTTATAATATAAAGGTATGAGTTTTTTTAGATTTTATTTATCAATTCAATTCAATGAAAAAAAGGTTGTGATTTTGCATGGAAGAAACTCAACAGCAGCAGGGACTGCGCCGCAGCCTGAAAGCCCGCCACATGAACATGATCGCCATCGGCGGCGCTATCGGCACGGGCCTGTTCGTCGCCGGCGGTGAAACGGTCAGCTCTGCCGGTCCGGGCGGTGCCCTCGTCGCCTATGCCCTCATCGGTATCATGGTTTATTTCCTCATGACAGGCCTCGGCGAAATGGCGTCGTACCTGCCGGTCAGCGGTTCTTTTGAAACCTACGCCAACCGCTACGTCGATAAATCCCTGGGCTTTGCCCTGGGCTGGAACTACTGGTTCAACTGGGCCATCACGGTAGCGGCCGAACTTGTCGCCGGTGCCCTGATTATGAAATACTGGTTCCCTGACGTACCGGCTGCCATCTGGAGCGGCCTGTTCCTCATTATCCTCTTCGTCCTCAACTACTTGTCGACCCGGTCCTACGGCGAAAGCGAATTCATTTTCGCCGGCATCAAGGTCCTGACGGTCCTGGTCTTCCTCTTTGCCGGGACATTGCTCATCCTGGGCCTCGGGCCGGAACCGTCGCCGGGCTTTACCAACTGGACCATCGGCGATGCGCCCTTCGTCGGCGGCTTCACGGCCATGCTGGGCATCTTCATGGTCGCCGGCTTCTCCTTCCAGGGGACGGAAATGATCGGCATCGCCGCCGGTGAAAGTGAAGATCCGGAAAAGAACGTGCCCCGCGCCGTCCACTCCATCTTCTGGCGTATCCTCATCTTCTATTTAGGTGCCTTTACGGTCATCGGCTTCCTCATCCCCTACACGGACCCGAATCTGCTCAATACGAACATCGAAAACATTTCCATCAGCCCGTTCACGCTGGTCTTTGAACGCTTCGGCCTGGCCGCAGCCGCTTCCATCATGAACGCCGTCATTTTGACCGCCGTCCTGTCGGCAGGCAACTCGGGCCTCTACGTCTCGACGCGTATGCTCTACGCCATGGCCGAAACGGGACAGGCCCCGAAATGCTTCCTCAAACTGAACAAGCGCGGCGTCCCGTCGTATGCCCTGTTCGCAACGGTCGTCTTCGGCATGGCCGCCTTCCTGACGTCCCTCATCGGCGAAGGCAAAGCCTATAACTGGCTGGTCAACATCAGCGGCATGGCCGGTTTCATCACCTGGATCGGCATCGCCATCTGCCACTTCCGCTTCCGCCGGGCCTATATCGCCCAGGGCAAAGACCTGAAAGACCTGCCCTATAAGGCTACGTGGTTCCCCTTCGGCCCCCTCCTGGCCCTGATCATGTGCATCATCGTCACGGCAGGCCAGAACTACTCGGCCTTCACAGGCGCAGAAATCGACTGGTACGGTGCCAGTGTCGCCTACATCGGCATCCCCGTCTTCCTGGCCGTCTTCTTCTATCACAAACTCAAACATAAGACCCACCTCATTCCCTTGAAAGAGGTCGACCTTTCCCGCGATAAGTAGGAAAAAGGCGCTGTCCCATGAAGACAGCGCCTTTTTGAGTTTTAAGTTTGCAGTTTGTAGTTTGTAGTGAAGTTTTTTAACCATCTTCTACAAACTACAAACTCAGTACTACAAACTATATTTTATGGTTAAACCTTAAACTTAAACGTTTATTGCGTTTATTTCAAAAAATATTATGTTTCATCCTTGACTTTATTAAGTGATGATGCTATCATAGCACCATCAACTGATAAACGTCATAAACGCGACGACGCAAAATAGTACGTCTGAGTCTATCGTTTCCAGAGAGCTGCCGGCTGGTGTGAGGCAGCAGCGATGCCGGACCGAACTCATTGCCGAGCGGAGAGGCTGAATGGAGTAGGCCGATACGGGAACTCCCGTTACAGAGCGTGGATATCGCCATGAGCCGTATCCGAGAGTGCATCCCCAGGGATGAAACAGAGTGGTACCGCGGAAGGATCATACAACGCCTTTCGTCTCTTAATGCTTCGAGCAGAGAGACGAAAGGCGTTTTCGTTTCTCTCCATGGTTCTTAAAAGGAGGAAAATATTATGGCTAATATTTCATCGATCAAAGCCGCTTCACTGAGCATGTGTTTTTCCGTCGGTGCCGTCTTATTCAGTTCCCACGCCGGCGGCGGTTTCGCTACGGGCAACCAGGAAAATGTCTACTTTGTCAGCCTCGGCTGGCTCGGTCCGATTACGGCTATCATCACCATGCTGCTGTTCACGCTGACCATCAAGGAAGCTATGAACATGTACAATTCCCGTCATCTCACCAGTTACCGTCAGTTATTCCAGAACTTATACAGCCCCTTCAAAGGCATCGAATACCTGTTTGAAGCCTTCTTCTATATCATGGTCTTAATGGCCGTATCGGCTACGATTTCCGGTGCCGCCTCAGCCATCAACGCCCAGACGGGCCTCAACTATTACACCGGCATCGGCGTCGTCGGCGCCATCATCTTCTTCCTGACCATCTTCGGCGCCGGCCTGGTACGCCGGGCGACGACCTACATGGGTATCGCCATCCTGGCCATGGTCATCATGATTTTCTCCGTCGGCATCTATATGGGCGGCTCCATCGAAGGGACGCAGTTCTTCACGGCCGCCATGGCCCAGGACTTTGCCGCCAACGGCTTCAGCAAACTGCCGACGGCCATTCTCCACGCCTTCACCTATTCCGGTTTCCAGTGCGTCGTCATCCCGACGATGATCGTCGTCGGCACACCGCTGGTCACCCGTAAGAACTGCGCTACGTCCATGTGGTTCTCCTTCGCCATGAACGCCATCGCCCTGACCTTAGCCGTCTGCATGCTCTTAGGCTGGACCGGCATCTATGGCAAATCGCCCTTACCGACCCTGACCAGCTGCAAAGCCATGGGCATGTCCTGGCTGACCATCGCCTACAGCGCCTTCTTACTGCTGTGCCTCATCTCGACAGGCGTCACGACGGTCTTCGGCTTCACAGCCCGCTTCTCGGAAACGAAGTGCCTGAAGAAAGTAAGCCATAACGCCGTCACCCGTTCGGCCATCGTCACCCTGTTCATCATCATCGCCTCCATGACCGTCTCCGTCGCCGGCCTGACCAACATCATCAAATACGGCTACGGCTATTGCGGTTACTTAGCCATCGCCATCATCATCGTCCCCTTCCTGACCGTCGGCTATTACAAAAACAAACGCTACGCTTCGGATAGCGAATACCGCGCCCGCATCGACGCCATGAACGAAAACCCCGAAGCTGCCCAGGCATTCCAGCCCACAGCCGAAGTCGCAGGACATTAGGAAAAAGGCGCTGTCCCATGAAGACAGCGCCTTTTTAAGTGGCTAGTGGCTAGCGGCTAGCGGCTAGCAGATGGTTTTAAATTTAAAGCTCTCCAGACCGAGCCGCAGCACGCCCATACAATCCCAAGCCATGGTTCGTAGGGGCGCCACGTGGGGCGCCCGCTCCAGTCTATGTACGATTGCCAGCCCAGTTTGCCCGGGGAATCATCAAACTGTCTAACAGAACATACAACAACAAACAAAAAATAAGCTGTCGCACAAATTTTTTTAATACGACAGCTTATTTTTCGAGAAGATAACTGTATAAAAATTGTTGAATTCAATGATCTTGAAAACACCTTTTCATATCTACTTCCGTAAGCGTAGACAAATCCTGTGGAAGTGTTTCTAATCCCATCAAGCGGTTAGCCTGCAAAGCCACTGCTTTTTCAAAAATATTGCGGATAGTTCGGGCATTACCAAACGTATCATCTTTATTTTCTATCAGTTTAGCAATGTGCTCCTTCAACAAGGTTTTGCCTTTATCCGTAATGTGATAAGCATATTGTTTGCAAATGAATTCAAAAATCTCAATGAGTTCATCGACAGAATAGTCTTTAAAGGGGATATATTTACTAAATCGCGAAGACAATCCCGGATTCGTATCAATGAACTGTTTCATCAATTCAGGATACCCTGCCACGATGACGACTAAATTCCCGCGATTATCTTCCATTAATTTGAGCAACGTATCAATGGCTTCTTGTCCATAACTATCATCAGTCGCCAATGAATAAGCTTCATCGACAAAAAGGACGCCGCCAATAGCCTGTTTGACAACTTTTTCTGTTTTCAATGCCGTTTGCCCGACATATCCGGCTACTAATCCCGCCCGATTGGTTTCGACAAGGTGCCCTTTTGACAAAAAACCAAGTTCAAACAAAATCTTTCCCATCAATCGGGCTACCGTCGTTTTCCCTGTTCCGGGATTCCCTGTAAATACCATGTGCAATGAAATATTAGGAACTTCCAATCCTTGCCGGCTTCGTAAGCCTTGAATTTTCACAAAATTAATCAAACTATTCAGTTCTTTTTTGACATCCAGTAATCCGATTAACGAATTCAATTCATCCATGTATTGCCGCAGCTTAGGCGATTCTGATTCAGTAGTATAAGAAGTTTTAAAAACGGCCTTTTCCGGTTTGCCATTAGTCCATCGGCCTTTATAAACTTCCCGTCCAGCTTCATCGTATAAAACGCCTTCTCCGTCGTATAATCCATTCACCCAGTATCCATCGTACTGTAAATTGCCATTTTCATAATAGGATTTGCCACGGCCGTTTAATTTTCCATCTGCAAAAAAACCTTCATACTTAGGATATCCATTAGGATACAAAACTTCTTTGTATTTTGAAAACATAGGAGCCCCTTACATATTAATTAGTCTTCTGATTCTTCTGAGTCAGAAAAGAAAGAATCTTTTACATCTTCCACAAAGCGTCGGACTTTTTCCATAAAATAACCTGCATATCCATCACGGATAGCAAAATTCTTACAATTATTCAATATACAATCAATATTAAGTTTTTCTATTTCCGTAACATGATAATGAATCTTGGCGACCTCAAATCTCTCATCATCAGATATGTCTTGTTCAATGAAACTTAATGCATGTTCATAGATGAGTAAGCTCTTCAACCATAGTAAATTTATCTGAATTAAATCCATCTGATGCCAATGATTAAGATCCATATCTTTATCATCATACAATTTACATCCTAAATTGTTCGCTTCATTAAATAATGTATTCCACTTTTCCGAACATTCTTTCCATTTTTCAAAATAATTCTGATCCATAATGGCTCTCCCAATATTACGATTACTCATTCTGCAAACTTTCTTTTTTCCACACTTTATGTATTTTCTTGTATAAAGCAAATGGAAACCATACAAAAGCTGGCTTTTTATTATTTGTCTTCCCCTTTTCATTTTTCTAAATTATACCATATATGTTCCCCCCTACAATACATTCATACATCATCCTAATCCTATATTTCAAAGGAACGGCTTGGCCCTCTGATGGAAAAATATGACAAAGATTTCTAAGAAATTTACACAAAATTCTTGACATACCTGGATAAAAGCACTTGTATTTATCCTAGCGTCTTCCCAGACATAAAGGAAAAATTGACATTAAACCTTCTGGTCCTTCTCGCAAACTGCTAGGCTTAATTGCAAGCAAAAAAAGCTCTATATAAAAATCACCTGTTTCAAAGGGCATAACCCAACCCTTGAAACAGGTGATTTTTCCTTATATTCAGACTGGTTCAGCGTATTCAGGAATGGCTATGGCACGTGTTTTCACATAGAACCGGCAAGACGCAACGAGTGAAAAGTCTGCCAAGGCCATTTATTGGCACACCCTCTACGGCGGTCCGTTTCAGCAACCATCTTGCCATTCTTTGCATTCATGACCTGACGGACTGAAAAGGGCCCGTCACGTTCCTACAACACAAGACATTGGTGCGTAGGGGCGCCACGTGGGGCGCCCGCTCCAGTCTATGTACGATTTCCAGTCCTCCAATTTGCCAGGGTAATCATCCAACTGCCTAACGGAGCACCCACGAAAAACGGGTTTACGGATGTACTAGGCTCATCCTCTCAACATATCGCTACCTTAGTCGTTAACTTAGTCGCTTTTCTTAGTCGGTCAGCGACCAAGTTATTTTCGACTAATCGAACGCATTGGTCAGTTTAATTTTGTGAACGCTTCAGCCTCCCAATCATATAAATAACCAATATACCCAAAGTCTTGATAATCTTGCATACCCGTTTTATGATTACATCCATTTCCAAGAATAATCAAATATTCTTCCTGTTTTTTACCGATATTAAAAGCCTCGACCTTTTTCATCTGACCAGCAAGAAATTTCAACTTATTAAGTTCTGTTATGCCTCGTTCATCAGAATAGCTGTAAGCAATAACAACTTTTAGTGGGCATTTAACATGAATCAATTTCATCACTTCATCTGACCAGTCAGACTTATCATTCTCATGCTCAACAGCAATTTTCAAATCCCACAGATGAGGTTTTATATCAATACCTTCCTCATCAGCATCTTTTTTCATATCCGCATAATGTGAAGTCCATCCTACAACATCAATTCTGAAATATTCATTTTGAGGAGTATAATCAGCTTCTTTAATGATTTCATTGATAATATTTGTAATCACAGGTGTATACGCTGAATCAGATTTATAAATATCAAATAATTTCCGACCTTCATAAACGCTCTTCTTCTTTATTTTCTTTAGAAATTCATCAAGAAATTTTTTCGCGTTCATAATCATATAATATCCTATCATTGCCTAAATCAGTCTTTTCCCTTGCAGAAATACAAATTCGCTGTCATCTATCTCGGTCGCTTTTCTTAGTCGGTCAGCGACCAAGTTATTTCATTATACCATCTTTTCCGGCTTTCTGTCATTCTGCCATTTTGACTGCCAAATGACCGAAGCAGATTCTCATCTATTTTAATCTAAAAAAGTAATACGTTTTCTGCCTATAAAAAACAGGGTCCTGCACGATGACGTGCGACAGGCCCTGTTCAATTATACTGCTTCACTTCATTTCCATATAGCCAGCGCGGTCGCGCCCTCTATGGCAGTCCGTTTCAGCACCTGACCAACAACCAGGCAAACAGGACCAGCACCAGCAGATAGGCCAGGTTGAGCAGGCTAAATAGTTTCAGATACCTTCCCTGCTGCCGGGGACAGGCCCGGACGTACATGCCATAGGAAATGAGGCTTGCCATGGAGGCGATCAGTGTCCCCAGGCCACCTATATCGGTTCCCAGCAACAAGGCCGCTGCCTCATCGGTAAAGCCCGACAGGAGGACGGCTGCCGGCACATTACTGATGACCTGGCTTGCCAAAAGGGCCATGAAGAATTCATGACCGTCCAGATACCCTGTCAGCAGGTCCCTGAATCCAGGCATCTGGCTCATATTGCCTACGAGGATAAAAAAGGCCACAAAGGTTCCCAGAAGCCGGTAATCGGCATAACGGAAATACCGTGGCCGGGTCAATGACGTAACGACGATAACGATGGCCAAGGTAAGGCGGTAATCGAGGACATGGGCCACAGTGAGCAGGGACAGGAAAAACATCCCGCCCAAGAGCCAGAGCCGACGCGATGGCGCCAAGACAGGCAGGTTCCTTGTCCGCCGGGCAGCCAGCCGGACGGAAATGGGAATCGGCGTCCCCGGCAAGCGGAACAGGGACAGCGCAAGCAGCAGGAAAGACACCAGGGTATATGGCAGGAGCAGCGTCAGAAACGATGGCAAATCCATAGCGTAATAAAAATAAAGATACAAGTTCTGCGGATTGCCGACGGGCGTACACATACTGCCCAGATTCGCCGCCAGCGTCTGGAGGACGATGACAAGAGCCATCTGTTCCTCACTGGCCACCTTGGGCAGGGCCATCAGGGAAAAAGGCACAAAGGTCAGGAGGGCCACATCATTGGTCACCCACATGCTGACAAAAAAACAGGCAAATACCAGGACCGCCGCCAGCTGGCGCATCGTCCCCAGGCGGAGCAGGAGACGGGCCAGCACGGCAGAAAAGACGCCGCTTTCCCGCACGCCGCCGATGACGACCATGAGACAGAACAAAATCGCCAGTACAGGCATATTGATATACCCGGCATAAGCAGCCGAAGGCGGTACGGCCGTCATCGACGCCAGCGCCGCTGCCACTGCCAGAAAAAGTACCAGATTCTCTTTGATTATTGAACCAATAGATTTCATGCTATGTCCTTCATTCGAGTTACTTCCCGTTCTCACTGCGCACCTGGGCCGACACGAGGAGCGTAAAGACGCCGGTGCCGCCGATGACTCGCACCTTCTGTTTTTTTGACTGCTGGCAGGAAAAATCACAGTCATGGTTACAACGTTTAATCATGGACTTCATCCTTTCTGATACTTTTCTTTCATTATACCATGTTTCCTGCCGTCGCAGCAGGCGGAAAGCAAAAAGAGGCTGTCGCACGAAGGTTTCTGCCATCATGTGATGCCCCGTTTACTTTATAGTTTGTAGCACAGAGTTTGTAGTTTGCAGAAAAAAGCTTTAAATTTAAACCCATCCGCTAACAACTAACAACTAGCCACTAACAACTTGAAAGGAGCTGTCGCGATGCGACAGCTCCTTTTCTTATGCTATTTCCGGCAGCACGGAGGCAATTTGGAATCGTCCCCCGTTTTTGTTTTTCCACTGGATGAGCAGCTGCCTGAGCAGTTGCCGCAGCAGCTGGCCGTTCCGTTGAACAGGCCGCGGATATGGTGAATGAAGTACGCTACGGCGATGATGACGACGATAGCGACGATAATGGTTGCAGGACTCATAGATATACCTCCTCTCGGGATTAGCAATTATTCGTTGTGAAATCAACCTCTCCGGCCCTTTGGGCCACCTCCAGCCGGCTCTCCGTTTTGGCAGCCGTCCTGCCTTTCCCTGCGGTCAACGCCTGACGGGCCAAAAAGGGCCTATGAGGGGAGGCTAGCCACGAGCCACTAATATTATACGTTATGGAAGGGGCTGCTTCAAGTCTTAAGCGCCGAGGCCGGCCATGAGGGCCAGGTGATAGGTGACAAAGGCCAGGACGTACGAGAGTACGAGGCACATGGCATCGCTGGCAAGGAGCATTTTCCACGAGCCTGTTTCACGTTTGATGACGGCCATGGCAGCGACGCACGGCATGTAGAGCAGTACGAAGACCATGAGCGACAGGGCGACGGCTGGGTTGAAGTCCGGGTCATCACGGAGGTAAGCGACGATGCCCGATTCGTGGGTGTCGTCACCGCCGACACTGTAAATCGTACCCAAGGTCGAAACCATGACTTCTTTAGCAGCCGTGCAGGCGATGAGGCCTACGCCGATCTTCCAGTCAAAGCCAAGCGGTGCGATGACCGGTTCTACGAAGTGCCCCAGGCGGGCAGCATAGGACTGTTCCAGTTTTTCAGCCGTCTGCTGGTCGTCGAGTTTGGACGTTTCGTCGTCAGCATCGGCTTTGGCATCGAAGAGCGGCAGAGCCTGGGCGAAGACGGCCGGATTCTGTTCCTGCAGGTCGGCGAAGCTCTGGGGGTATTTACCCATGAACAAGTTGTCTTCTTCTTCTTCGGAATTCTTGACCTGGTCTTCAACGGAGCCCAAAGCGGCAGCCGGGTTCAGGGCATTGCCCGTATCGGCTTCGTCAGCATCGGCTTCGTCAGCGGCTTCATCAGCGGCAGCGACCATGGATTCATACATATCGTTCAAAGCGGCATTGTCTTCGATAGCGCTGAGGCCGTAGGACTGAAGGATGTCAGACTGTTTCTGTTCCATTTCAGCCGTGACCTGATTTTTAGCGGCATCGAAGTCCTGGGAATATTCGACGTCCATCGGGTATGCCGTGAGGAACCAGACGAGGACGGATGCGCCGAGGATGAAAGTACCGGCTTTCTTGAGGTACAAGACCGTGCGTTCCCACATGTGCATGAGGACGCCTTTCAAGGTCGGAATGTGATACGGCGGCATTTCCATGACGAACGGTTCCTGTTCGCCCTTAAAGGTCGTATGACGGAGGACCAGGGCGACGCAGACGGAAATGATGATACCTAAAAGGTATACGCCGAAGAGGACCGTACCACCGTGGCCGGAAGCGCCGAAGAAAGCGGCGATGAGCAAGGTGTATACCGGCAGGCGGGCACCGCAGCTCATGAACGGGCAGGCCAGAATCGTGACCAGACGGTCTTTTTCATTGTCCAGTGTACGAGCGGCCATGATGCCCGGTACGTTGCAGCCAAAGCCGAGGATCATAGGAATGAAGGACTTGCCGTGCAGCCCCAGGGCACGCATAGCGCGGTCGATGAGGAAGGCGGCACGGGCCATATAACCCGTATCTTCGAGAAGGCTGATGAATAAGTACAAGAGGACGATAAGGGGAACGAAAGAAAGGACGGAACCGACACCGCCGATGACGCCGTCGACGACGAGGGAGCGGAGCTGTTCATCTTCGATGACATCGCTGCACCAGTCACCGAGCATCGAGAAGCCCGTGTCGAGCCAGCCCTGCGGGTAGGCGCCAACGTTGATGACGACGACGAACATGAGCCACATGAGGGCCAGGAAAATCGGGATCCCTAAGTAACGGTGGGTCAGGACGCTGTCGATCTTGTCGGACAAGGAGTCGCTCGAACCGACATTGATAATCGATTTATTAAATACATCAGTTGCGAATTGATATCGGCATTGAGCGAAATAGAAGTCCAAATCGATCTTGTTGGCCAGGGAATCGCGCAGAGTCGAAGCCAGGGCCAGGATGGACTGGGTCCCTTCCATAGCGCGGACTTTGGCGATGGCGTCGGAGTCGTTTTCCAGGAGCTTGACGGCCAGCCAGCGGACTGGGTATTTGATGATGCCCATTTTTTCGATGGCATCGGTCAGGTTGGCAATCGCCGATTCGACGTCAGCGCCGTAATCGACTTTGGCATTGACCAGGTTCTGGGTCTGCGTACTGGAAATGGCGTCGAGCAGTTCTTTCGTGCCGATGTTCTTGCTGCCGACGAGGGGCACGACGACGGCGCCGAGCTGTTTGCCCAGCTTCTTGAGGTCGATCTGGATGCCCATGCGTTCGGCAATGTCCATCATGTTCAGGGCGATGACCATGGGGCGGCCCAGTTCGACGAGCTGTGCGGCCAGGTATAAGTTACGTTCCAGGTTGGACGCATCGAGGACGTTGACGATGATGTCCGGTTTTTCATTGATGATGACGTTACGGGCTACGACTTCATCGAGGGACCGTGCCGTCAGGCTGTATGTGCCGGGCAGGTCGACGAAGAGCAGGTCCTTGCCGTTGAAGGTACGATGGCCTTCTTTCTTTTCGACAGTAACGCCAGGATAGTTGCCGACGTGCTGTTTAGCGCCGGTAATGTTGTTAAAAATCGTCGTTTTACCGCAGTTCGGATTGCCGGCCAGGGCAATCTTGATCTTCGCTGCATTTTCCATGACTACTATGTACCCCCTTTATTGTTCTACGGCGACGGAAATCATCGCCGCTTCATTCATGCGCAGTGCCAGTGCGCACCCTTTGACTTTTACCTCAATGGGATCTCCGAGCGGGGCCTTTTTGAAGACTGAAATATGCGAGCCCTTGACGACGCCCATGTCGACGAGACGGTGCTGGATATTTCCCCGTCCCTTCAAGGCATCGACAACGCCCGACTGGCCGACTTTCATATCGGCTAATGAAACAATTTTCATGACTAACTCCCCTTTGCTTGCCTCAGACGGCCTCTTCCATCCGGGCGGCTAATATGTTCTTCAGCGCGTTCGAGCTGCTCGTATGGGAACGGACGACTTCGACGTTCTTGCGCTGCGCTTCTTTGATGGCGCAACGGACCATACTGTGGCTCACGGTACTGGTAAACAACACTACAAGATCAGGCGACCCGATTTTCGATTTGAAATCGCTTGGTACCTGTGTAAAGACTTTTGCCTTATAATCGTACTCTTTGCAAATACGCTTATAGCGACAAACCATACAATCATTTCCACCTACGATGACGACACTCATTTACATCGCTCCTTTCAGCTCCGTAAATAATACTCACACATCCCTTCTAATTAATGATAATACATTTCATTACCATAAACATTATATATTTTTTCACAAACCCTGTCAATAGTTGCTATTGAAATTCATTTATAAAAAGGACTTGTCGCATAACGACAAGTCCTTTTGTAGGGGCGCCACGTGGGGCGCCCGTTTCTGCTTGATATGGGAATGTATTCATCTCCCGGACGGGCTCGCCACGTGCGAGCCCCTACAAACCATTGGCGTGTGCAGGTCCCTACAAACCATTGGCATGCGCGGGTCCCTACAAACCATTGGCATGCGCGATTCCCTATGCCGGGCGTCTGGTCGGGCGGGCCGGTTTCAGGATGCGGACGCTGTTGAGGACGACGGCCAGGGTGGCTGTGTTGTGGATGACAGCAGCCCAGAGGGGGCTGATTTTCCCTAAGGCGCCGAGCAGCATGGCCGCCGAGTTGACTACAATGGTAGCCGTGAAGTTCTGGTTGATGGCCCGCATCGTTTCCCTGCCGATGTACAGGGCATCGTACAGTTTCGACGGGTCTTCCGAACGGATGGTGATGGCTGCCGATTCAGCGGCGATGTCCGTCTTGTTGCCGCCGAGGCTGACGCCGATGTCGGCAAAGGCCAGGGCCGGTGCGTCGTTGATGCCGTCGCCGACCATCATGACGTTGCCCCGCTTCTGCATCTTCATAACGTAGTTGGCCTTGTCTTCCGGCAGGATTTCGGCATGATACGAGTCGATATCCATGTCGCGGGCGACTTCGGCGGCGACGTCCTTCGAGTCGCCGGTGAGCATGACGACTTCGTCGATGCCCAGGCGGCGCATGCGGTTCAGGGTCTTCTTCATACCCGGACGGACCGGGTCCTGGATGACCAAGAAGCCGAGATATTCGCCGTTGCGGGCGATGTACAAGAGGTTCTTGCCCCAGGTCTTGTTATCCGTCGCCGGCATGCCTTCCACGCCTTCTTCGGTCATGAAACGGCGGCTGCCGACGAGGATGTCCCCGCCTTCGTAGCCTTCAAAATCGGGAACGGTCGCTTTCATGCCGCGGGCGACGACGGTTTCCGACGACGCATGAGGCGGCGTCTGCCAGCCCTGGGCGTTGACGTATTTCTGAACGGCTACGGCCAGAGGATGGACGGAGTGCATTTCAGCCGAAGCGGCGAGGAGGATCATTTCCTTATCGTCTACGCCTTCGACGGTTTCGATGTGGTCGATCTGGGGGACGCCCATGGTGATGGTCCCGGTCTTGTCGAGGACGACCGTGTCGATGTCGGCCAGGTTTTCAATGTAGTTGCCGCCCTTGATGAGGATCCCCTTGCGGGCTGCCACGCCGATAGCTGCCGAGATGGCCGTCGCTGTCGACAATTTCAGGCCGCACGAGAAGTCGATGAACAAGAGGTTGAGGACGCGCTGCCAGTCTTTGGTGGCCCCGTAGACGATGGCTGCGCCGATGAAGGAGATGGGAACCAGGAGGTTGGCCATCTTATCGGCAAAGTTCTGGACCGGCGCCCGGCGGGTCTGGGCTTCTTCGACGAGGTGGATGATCTGGGCCAGGGACGTGTCGGCGCCGACCTTTTCGACGCGGATGACCAAGTCGCCCGCTTCGATGACACTGCCCGCATAGACCGGCAATTTTTCCTGCTTAATAGCCGGATTGGATTCGCCCGTGATGGAGGCCTGGTTGACGGCGGCATTGCCGCTGACGACGCTGCCGTCGACGCAAATCTTTTCGCCCAAGTGGACGGCGATGAGGTCGCCCCGCTTCAGCGATTCGACAGGGACCTTGCGTTCATGGCCGTTTTCGACGAGCCAGACGTCGCGCTGGTCCAGTTTGAGGAGGCCCGAAATCTGACGGCGTGCCTTTTCGGCAGCGTATTCGGTCATCATTTCGGCCCCATTCGACAGGGCCAGGAGGGTCAGGCTCGATTCTGGCTTGCCAGCCAGGACGGACGCAGCGACTGCCGTCGCCGTCAGGGTATCGGCATTGGCCTGATGGTCCTTTACGAGCCCCATGATGCCGTTCTTAATGTAGCGGCGTGCAATATATAAGGTAAATAATCGGCGAAACAAGAGGATCGACCCGTAGAATTCCGGGTTGACCTTGCGCAGGATGTTCATGGCGATGAAGCCGCCGACGGAGATGATGGCTTCCCGGCGGTACGTAGCAACATCCATGTCGTCGTCTTTCTGTTCCTTCTTGCGGCCATATTTTTCTTCAAAGGCACGGATGAACAGGTTCAGTGCCCGCAGGTCCAGCTGTCCCACATAGTAGACGGTGACCTTCTTTTCTTCGACGACAGCCGAGACGATGCCGCGGACCTGGCGGAGCTTGACGCTCAGGACAGGGCGCATGCGGCTGGGGATCTCGCTGTGCAGGAAGATGGTATTGCGCATGTACATGACTTAACGCCCCCTCAACAACGACAGGGCCCACCACAGCATCTGTGGTCCTGACGGGCGCTGTCCCATGAATACGACTTTGCGCAAGCCGCGAAGGGTCAGGAGCAAGGCAGCGACTGTGCGCAAGTCAAAAAAACGACTGGATTCATTGCGGATGATACTGCTGAAAAAAGCCCCCGTATCGCGGACCGCTTTGAGATACGTCGTCTCTTCCTTTTTCTGGCCTTCCTGTTTTTCTGCATCGCAGACGGCACTGACGATGCCTTCGACGACATTCGGGAAGAGGCGGAAGCGGAAGAAGTTTTCCAGCCGGTCCAAGGTCCCTTCGCTGTGGGCGAAGACCAGGATGCTGCCCGTGACGACGCTGACCTGGATGAACTGGATATTGGGCAGGGTGCTGACTTTTTCTTCGATCAAGCGGGCCAGTTCCGCATTGCCGACGAGGGCCGCTGCCCGATAGCGGCGACGGCCTTTCAAGACGGATACGCAGGCGAAACGGGGCACTTCCGGTACTCCCTTTGCCGCCTGGACCTGAGGCCGGAAGGCACCGGCGGGCGCAGCTGCGGCAGCCGCTTTGCCCTTCTTATTGTGGAACAAGTCGTATACGGCTTTGCCGATCGACGTGCCCACCATAAAACCTGAGGCATAAGACATAATTACCTTCTCCTTTCAACATGGGTCATGATATAGTTCTCTACCCGGACGAGTTCCCGATTGGCCCGCAGGACCTGCGGCCGGTAGGTGATCAGGACGGAACCCGTGAGGACATTGACATCGACCTTGTCGATTTCTTTATAACTGGCAATGTAGGAGTAGACCTTGCGGCCCAATTCGGCATTGCCAATGAGTTTTTTACTGTGCAGGCGGATACGGCCTGGTAAGTAAGACGAAATAGAAACGGCTCTCATGATGAGGTCCCATTTCAACGTCGGAATGATCATACAAGCAGTCCTTCCTGGTGTTGTTCCTCTTAAAAAGAGGCTGTCGCATTAAGACAGCCTCTTTTTGAGTTTTAAGTTTGTAGTTTTTAGTTTGCAGCAAATGGTAAAAATTTAAAGCCAGCTTCTACAAACTACAAACTCCGTACTACAAACTATAAAGTAAATAGGGCCTTGCATGATGGCAAAAATCTTCGTACGACAGCCCCTTTTAAATGGTTAGTGGCTAGTGGTTAGTTGTTAGCAGATGGCTTTAAATTTAAAGGCTTCCGCTGAAACCGCAAAGGCCTTCCCTACAAACTTATTTCGCCTGTGCGGCTTCCTGAGCTGCAATCATGTCTTCCAATTCTTCTTTCTGACGCTGCAATTCAGCCAGGGGTACCGAAGCGGTCATCGCACCGGCAGCGGGCTGCTGCATAGCCAGGAGCTGCTGTTCCCGTTCGGACATGAGTTTATAACCGAAAACACCAGCGACGACACCGATACCTAAGCCAATCCAAAAATCTGTATTCTGAAACATACGACACATCTCCCTTGAAAAAATTGATATTCATTTACGTCTATTATTATAAAGTGTCTTCTTTCACGTGTCAATATTGTTTATCAAATTCAATATAACATATTGTTTACAAGATAGTCTATTTTGAGGGGAGTTCGCAGGAAAATGCCTTATTTTCAAAGGCCAGGCCATTTATTTTACTGACAAAATTTGTTATAATGTAGGCACGTTCTTATGTGTAGAAACTGTAAATATTGAAATTATATCTTAAAATTTTGAAAGGTGTGACTTTCTTGTTCAACAGGTCTCTCTTAAAATCCGTTCAATCTGCCATCACAAAAGCGCCGGACAAGCGGATTTTATCACTTTCTTTTGAAAATAAAACGTACTTCGTCAAGCGCCGCATGGGCAATGGCCGCAATGCCTTTGCCAAACAGAATCCGTCGGCCGCCTTTTGGTGCGAAGCCTACAAGATCATGACCGTCAACGCCCGCCTTCCCCTGGCGCCGAAGGTCGTCCTCCTGGATGAAGACTTCTTCGTCATGGAAGCTGCCGGCAAGACCTTGCAGGGCGTAGCCAAGGAAGCGGAATACGCCGCCGTCCGCCACGATGCCTTTGAAAAAGCCGGCCAGGGACTGGCTCAGCTCCACGCCGCCGGCCTGCACCACGGTCGGCCGGCCCTGCGGGACATTGCCTACGATAAGGAAACCGGGACGATTACCTTCCTCGACTGGGAAAATGAAAAGAAATTCGTCGACGCGCCGGCGCCCGTCCTGGACCTGTTCCTCTTCCTGCACAGCTGCTTCCGCGAGGAATGGCCGGACAATGCCCTCATCGACGCAGCCGTCGCCGGCTATGGCCGCGTCGAAGGCAGCAGCCAGACCATGGCCGCCCTGAAAGAATTCATCACAGACCATCATACCCTCTTTGCCTGCTGTCATGCCCTGGTCCCCTTCGGCTGGATCGACGTCGTCTCCGTCGACAAAGCCCAAGCGTATATCACCGCCTTATAGGGCAGAAAAGGCCGCAGCACAGCGGATATAGCCGCCGGGGAGTTCCTCGGCGGCTTTCTTCATCTGCAGGGCCAGGAGGATGGGCAGCAGGTCGGCGACGGCGAGGCCCGTCTTTTCCAGGAGCTCGCTCACCGGCGCCGCCCGGTCGAAGGGGATGGCGTCGATGACGGCCTGTTCGGCCGGACTCAGGCTGGGTCCTTCCTCATGGCAGGCCGTCTCCGGCCCCTGCCAGCCGCGGCGGCGGAATTCCCGGACCACATCGTCAGCACAGGTCAGGGGAATGGCGCCGAGCCGGAGGAGATGGTTCGTCCCCCGGCTGGTCTCGGAAAAGACACTGCCCGGCATGGCAAAGACGTCGCGCCCTTCGTCGAGGGCCAGGTCAGCCGTAATCAGGGAGCCGCTGCGCAGGGCCGCTTCGACGACGATCGTCGCCGCTGCCATGCCGGCGATGATGCGGTTGCGGGCCGGGAAATTCCGGGATAGCGGCTCGACGCCGAAGGCATATTCCGAGATGACTGCGCCGCCGCTATCGACGACCTGCCGGAACAGGGCCTTGTTCTCCCTGGGATAGGTCCGGTCCAGGCCGTTGGCGGCGACGACGACAGTCCGCCCCTTCCCTTTCAGGGCGCCCCGATGGGCCCGCGTATCGATGCCCCTGGCACCGCCGCTGACGATGGTGAGGCCCTGGGCCGCCAGCTCAGCGGCCAGCGTCTCGGCGGCATTCAGGCCATAGGGGCTGGCCTTGCGGGAGCCGACGATGGCGATACTGCTGCTGTCGCGCTCCATCGTCCCCTGGCAAAAGAGGACCAGCGGCGGCTGGGCGATGAAGGGCAGCCAGCTGGGGTAATCGTCGTCCCACAGGGCGACGGGCCGAACGCCATAAAAAGACAGCCTGCGCTGGAAGGTATCCCAATCAAAAACATCTCGTTCTTGCCTGAGCTGAGAAAAAATCTTGGCCGGAATCCCCGTCCGGCGCCGCAGGTCTTCATCCCAGACGGCACCCCAGGCCTGGCTGGGCGAGCGGCAGACGTCGAGGAGGGCCTGCAGGCGGCGGCTGCCGCAGCCCTTGAGGGACTGGAGGGCCGCTGCGTACATCGTTTCCTGTTCCACCTTCATCCCCCCTTCATGGCTGGTGCATCTTATTGCGGTAACTGATGGCTTCGGCCACGTGATCCTTGGCGATGACCGGTTCTTTGGCCAGGTCGGCAATGGTCTGGGACACTTTGATGATGCGGTCGTAACTGCGGGCACTGAGGCGCAGGGCGTCGAAGGCCTCGCGCAACAACTGCTGGGCCGCCTCGGTCAGCTGGCACGTGGCCCGTATCTCCCGGTGGCCCATATGGGCGTTGCAGGTACAGCCATAAGGAGCCAGGCGCTCTTGCTGGCGATGGCGCGCCGACAGGACCCGCGAGCGGATGGCCGACGACGGTTCGGCCCGCCGCCGGGCCGTCAGTTCCCAGTAGGCCGGCCGTTCGACGCGGACGTGGAGGTCGATGCGGTCCAGGAGAGGGCCGGAAATCTTATGGGTATAGCGGCGTATCTCGCTGTCCGAACAGGTACAGCCTTCGTCGAAGCCGTAGCGGCCGCAGGGACAGGGATTCATGGCCGCCACCAGGACGAAGCGCGACGGATAGGACAGGGCCGCCTGGACGCGGGCAATGTGGACGACGCCGTCTTCCAAGGGCTGGCGCAGGACTTCCAGAACCGACCGGGGGAACTCCGGCAGTTCGTCGAGGAAGAGGACGCCGTGATGGCTGAGGGTCACTTCGCCCGGCTTGGGGATGGACCCGCCGCCGACGAGGCCGGCCATGGAAATGGTGTGATGAGGGCTGCGGAAAGGCCGCTGCTGCAGGAGCCGCCCCTTGCCCAAAAGGCCGGCGACGCTGTATATCTTGGTCACTTCCAGGGCCTCGGCTTCGCTCATGGGCGGCAGGATAGTCGGGATGCGCTTGGCCAGCATGGTCTTGCCGCTTCCCGGCGGGCCGATCATGAGGACGTTATGGCCGCCGGCTGCGGCGATTTCCAGGACCCGCTTGGCTTCGGCCTGGCCCTGGACTTCGGCGAAGTCGACGTCATAGTCCAGCTGGTCCGGCGCCAAGGGTTCCGGCCGGGCCGCGTCCAGCGGCTTTTCACCGGTCAGGCAGGCGGCGACGTCGCAGAGCGTATCGACACCGTAGACCGTGAGGTCCGGACAGAGCAGGGCTTCGGCGGCATTGTCGCGGCTGACGAAGACCGTCTTCATCCCCTGGGCGGCCCCTTCCAGGACCATGGGCAGGATACCGTTCACCGGCCGGATGCGCCCATCCAGGGCCAGTTCGCCCATGAAGAGACATTTTTCGCAGGCCTCTTCGGGAATCTGGCCGCTCGACACCAGGATAGCCACGGCCAGACTCAAATCCAGGCCGGACGTGTCCTTCTTCAGGTCAGCCGGCGCCAGGTTGACCGTCAGGCGGCGCATGGGAAATTCATAGCCGCTGTTCTTGACGGCAGCCCGGACCCGCTCTTTGGCCTCTTTCACCGACGTCGATGCCAGGCCGACCAGGTCGAACGACGGCAGGCCGTTGGAAATATCCGTTTCGACGGCGATGACGTGCCCGTTCAGGCCCAGTGTCGCCGCCCCATAGATACGCGCGAACACGGCGTCACCGCCTTTCGGCCAGGAAGGCATGAGCAATGTGGCGGATGCCAGGCTGTCCGTTATCTCCTGGCCAGACTTCGATGACGTCGAACCGGCATGGCCGCTCCCAAAGATCGAACTGGGCCAGATAGGCCGAGGCCACGCGGGTGATCTGACGGCGCTTGCGTTTCTCGACGGCTTCGCAGGGCAGGCCGTAAGAACCTGTCGTCCGCGTCTTGACTTCGATGAAGACCAGCGTATGGCCGTCGTCGGCGATGATGTCGATTTCTCCCAGGCGGTTGCGGTAATTACAGCAGCGCACGTGATAGCCCTTTTCCTGGCGCACAAAGGCCAGCGCCGCTTGTTCTCCATAATAGCCTAATAGATTCTTCTCCATGGCGATTCCCCTTTCTCAATGTATCCGATTACGTCCATCGTAGACGAGAAAGATTAAAATTACATGAAAAAAAGACCCTTCCGGGTCTTTTTTTATGAGAAGAAGATTAAATTTTGTGGATCATCAGGAAAGCGACGACGCCGACGAGCAGGACGATGGCGATGATGCGGGTAAGGGCCGCCGCTGTAATCGTCACCTGGCGCTGGGGCTTCCGTCTCCGCTGCCGTTCACTCATACGCCGGGCCAAGCCATTTCTTTGCCGCCTAAGATGTGGGCGTGCATGTGATGGACCGTCTGGCCTGCTTTTTCACCGGTGTTGAAGACGACGCGGAAGCCGTCTTTATCAAGGCCCATGACCTGGGCGACTTTCTGGATGGCATAGAGCATCTTGCCAGCGACAGCGACATCGTCCGGCGTCAAGTCGGCGATACTCTGGATATGTTTCTTGGGGATGACCAGGACGTGGACCGGAGCGACCGGATTGATGTCCTTGAAGGCGAAGAAATTATCGTCTTCCCAAACTTTCGTGCTCGGGATTTCCCCGGCGATGATCTTGCAGAAAATGCAGTCTTCCATGATAAATTCCTCCTTAGGTAGGTGTACGTAGGGGCCGGCCTGAAAGCCTTTCTGGCCCACCAGACCGTCGTAATCATGCAGGCAGAATGCGTTCATATTCCGGACGGGCTCGCCACGTGCGAGCCCCTACAAGGGTTAGGGGTTAGCAGTCAGCAGCTAGTGGTTAGGGGCTCACAGGTCGAAACCACGAGCCACTAGGCCTCAGGCCGAAACCACGAGCCACTAACAACGCGCTTCCAGCTTCTGCCCGTCAGTGCCGATGAGGGTGACTTCGACGACGGTGCCTTCGGCATGAGGCGGAAGATTTTCGACGACGGCCCGTTCGTAGTTCTCCGTAAAGCCTTCGCCTGTCGTGCCGTCTTGTTTTTCGATGAGGACTGAGGCCTTCTTGCCGACCAGGGCCGTCAGGAGCGCCGCTTTCTGGCGGGCCGACAGTTCATTGACGAGTTCGACGCGCCGTTTCTTTTCCGCCGTTTCGACTTGGTCCTTCATATCCGCTGCCGGCGTCCCCTTGCGCTGGGAATACGGGAAGGCGTGGATATGCGAGAAAGAGAGGCGTTCCAGCGTCGCCATGGTGTCCTCGAAGAGGGCTTCCGTTTCGCCGGGAAAGCCCAGGATGAGGTCCGTCGAGACAGTCAGGCCGTCGATGCAGCTGCGCAGGCGGGCGATGAGGTCCTCATATTCAGCCACCGTGTAATGGCGGTTCATGGCCTTCAGGATCGGGTCTGAACCGGACTGGAGGGGCAGGTGCAGATGCGGGCAGATGCGGTCCGAGCTGTTCATGACGTCGATCATGTCGTCGCCGATTTCCAGGGACTCGATGGAACCCAGGCGGATGCGGGCCACGTCGGTTTCCTTGACCAGGCGGTCCAGGATGTGGGCCAGCGACGGATGGTCGTCGAGGTCGCGGCCATAGGCGCCGAGGTGGATGCCGGTCAGGACGATTTCCTTGAAGCCCGCTGCGACCAGGCGGTTGGCTTCGGCGACGATGGCGTCGGGCTGGCGCGATTTCAAAGCGCCCCGCGTATAGGGAATGATGCAGTAGGAACAGAAATTGTTGCATCCTTCCTGGATCTTCAGGTCGGCCCGCGTGTGTTCCACTGCCGACGGATAGAGGGGGATTTCCTCGAATTCATCGTGGCGGCGCACGTCGTGGACGGCCGTGATGGCTTCGTCGTCTTCGTCGTGCAGGAGTTCGCGGACAATGGATACGATGCGCTTGCGTTCATTGGTCCCGACGACGGCGTCGACTTCGGGCATGGACGTCAAAAGCTCCGGGTCGAGCTGGGCATAGCAGCCGGTGACGATGACCTTGGCCGCATCGTTGCGCTTCTTCGTCCGCCGGATGAGCTGGCGCGATTTCTTTTCGCCGACCTGAGTGACCGAACAGGTATTGATGACATAGACGTCGGCCGGGCCATTGAAATCGGCTTCCGTGAAGCCTGCAGCCAGGAAGAGGCCGCGCATACTGTCCGTATCGTACTGGTTGACACGGCAGCCAAGAGTGGCAAAAGCGATAGTTGGCATTACTTGAATCCTCTTTCGTACATAATGATAGACAGGGCCGCCAGCGACGCCGTTTCAGCGCGCAGGATGCGGGGCCCGAGAGAGACCGTGCGGCACCACGACAGACGCTGCGTGGCATAGGCGATTTCTTTTTCGGCATAGCCCCCTTCGGGACCGATGGCGATGACGACGTCGCCGGTACGCACGTCGTGGCAGGCTTCCGACAAGGGCGCCGTCTCCTGTTCATAGGGGATGACGAAGCGCGTGTCGGCATAGGCGTCGACGAGTTCCGTGAAGCTCATGACCGGTGCCACGTCGGGTACGTCGTCGCGGCCGCATTGCTTGGCCGCTTCCAGGGCCAGGCGCTGCCAGCGTTCGAGCCGTGCCTGCCGCCGTTTATCATCTAATTTTACTACACAATGCTCCATTTGTACAGGAACGATCCGCCCGGCACCGAGTTCCGTCGCCTTCTGGACGACCCAGTCGAACTTGTCGCCCTTGAGGAGCCCTGCCGCCAGGATGACCCTGCCGTTGGACGACGGCCCGTCGGAAATCTTGCGCGCCGGCGTGAGGTACGCCGAATGGCCTTCCATGCGGGTGATGAAACATTCATAGGTCGCACCGGTGCAGTCCGTGACGTTCAGCGTATCGCCGACGGTATGGCGCAGGACGACGACGACGTGATGGGCATCGTCGGCAGACAATTCAAAGGTCCCGCAAATGGGGAAATCCGTGAAAATCTTACGCATAGTCTCACCTCTTCATCTGGACGGCATACCAGCCGCTGCGGAACTGTTCATCGACCCAGGTGAAGCCGACGGCAGCGGCAGCGCGGCGCACTTCGTCGATGCGTTCGTCGATGATGCCGCTAGCAATGAGCGTACCGCCTTCCTTGAGATACGGCGGCAGCGTCGGCAGCAGGGCCAGGACGGCATTGGTCACCAAGTTGGCGACGACGACGTCGGCCTTTTCCCCCTGCGGGATGGCCGCCAGGAGGTCGCTGTTGGCGATGGTCAATTTGTCTTCGACGCCGTTCAGTTTGGCATTGACCGCAGCCTGCTTGACGGCGACGCCGTCGAAGTCGACAGCCGTCACGTGGGATGCGCCCAGTTTGGCGGCGGCAATGGCCAGGATGCCCGTGCCCGTGCCGATGTCAAAGACCGTATCGCCGGCCTTCACCGTATCTTCCAGGTACTGGACGCACATGCACGTCGTGTCGTGGAAGCCGCTGCCAAAGGCCAGGCCCGGATCGATGGAAAGGACGTCTTCTCCGTCGGCCGGACGGGCCGGTTCCCACGCCGGGGCCGCCCAGAAATGGCGGGAAATCTTCTTGGGATGGAAGTGTTCCTGCCAGGCAAAGAGCCAGTCCTTATCGTCAGCTTTCTTTTCGACGACCTTCCAGTCGCCCAGGTCGACGCCCCGTTTTTCCAGGGCGCCCATCTTTTCTCGTATCGTTTCCACAAGACCTTCCTGTGCCAGCGGGAAATACGCCGTAATGCGGATGCGCCCTTTGTGGTCCGGGTGCTCGTCGTCGATGACCGAGCCATTGCTTCCACATTCAAAAACAAGAAGGGCCACCAAATCGGTGGCCGTTGGGGAAACGAGCAAATCTACTTCATTCCATTGCATCGTTCATACTCCCTTTATCTTTACAGATCTTCTTTTAACTTACTCCAAAAACTCTTCTTGGTCTTCTTCGTATCTTTCTTGTCGCTCTTCGCGCTCGTGGCGTCACCGTCGGCCGGTTGTTCAGCCGGCTTTGGCTCCCCCACCCACGTTTCGCCGCCAGCATAGGCGAATTCCCGCAGGAGTTCCTTCTGTTTGGCGTTGAGGTGCGTCGGTACGGAGACCGTGACCTGGACGTGGTGGTCGCCACGGCGGTTCTTGGACCCCAGGACCGGTACGCCTTTGCCGCGGATGCGGAAGACCGTCCCCGTCTGGGTGCCGGCCGGGATGGTCAGCTCGATTTTGCCGTCCAGTGTTTCGACGAGGATCTTCGACCCCAGGGCGGCCTGGGCGAAGGAAATCGTTTCCTGGGACAAGATGTCGTTGCCTTCACGGGTGAACTTGGGATCGCGGCGGACGAAGATATAGACGTACAAGTCGCCGTGACCGCCGCCGCGGACGCCCGGTTCGCCTTCACCGGCTACGCGCAGGCGTGCGCCGTCGTCGACACCGGCAGGGATCTTGATCTTCAGTTTCTTGCGGACCTTGACCGTCCCCGTGCCATGGCATTTCTTGCACTTGTCATGGATGATCTTGCCTGTGCCGCCGCAGCGGGAACAGGTGCGGACATTGACCATCTGGCCGAAAGGCGTGTTCTGGACGACGCGCTGCTGGCCTGTGCCGTGGCAGTCCGGGCAGGTATCTACCTTGCTTCCCGGTTCGGCACCGTTGCCGTGGCAGTGATCGCACGTTTCTTCTTTCGGGACCTGGATTTCCATTTCCGTACCAAAGGCAGCCTGTTTAAAGGTAATGTCTACGTCGAAGCGCAAATCGGCACCGCGCTGCGGGCCATTGGCCGACTGACGGCTGCCCTGGCCGCCGAAGAAGGAATCAAAGATATCTTCAAAGCCGCCGAAGCCCTGGCCGCCCTGGCCGAATCCGCCAAAGCCGCCAAAACCTCCGAAGCCGCCCTGGCCGAAACCGGCACCGGAACCGGCAGCATTGCCGTTCTGGAATGCTGCCGGACCGAACTGGTCGTACTGGGCGCGTTTCTGTTTATTCGACAGGACGCTGTACGCTTCGTTGATTTCCTTGAATTTTTCTTCTGCTGCCTTCGGGTTGTCCGGGTTGCGGTCCGGATGGTATTTGAGCGCTAATTTCTTAAAAGCTTTCTTGATTTCTGCGTCGCTGGCGTCTTTGGGAACGCCGAGGACTTCATAATAATCTCTTTTACTCATGTGGGCAGCCCCTCTTATCTATCTTACTTCTTGTCATCGTCGACTACCGTGTAATCGGCGTCGACTACTTTTTCATCTTTCTGGCCATCGCTCTGGGCCTGCTGTGCACCGGCCTGGGCACCGGCTGCCTGCTGCTGAGCCTGCTGGGCAGCGTCTGCGTTCTTGTACATTTCGCTGGTCAGGTCATAGAGCGGTTTGGTCAAGGCTTCGGAAGCGGCTTTGATCTTATCCGTATCGTCGGTCTTCATGGCTTCTTTCAAGGCAGCGATCTTATCCTTGATTTCCGAAACTTTGGAAGCGTCGGCTTTGTCGCCCATATCCTTGATGGTCTTTTCGGCCTGGTAAATGAGGGAGTCAGCGTTGTTCTTAGCTTCGATGCCTTCTTTACGTTTCTTGTCTTCCGCTTCGTGAGCGGCAGCTTCTTTGACCATGCGGTCGATTTCGTCCTTGTCGAGGCCCGACGAAGATTTGATGGTGATCTTCTGTTCCTTGCCTGTGCCGAGGTCTTTTGCCGAAACGTTTACGATGCCGTTGGCGTCGATGTTGAAGGTGACTTCGATACGAGGTACTCCACGGGGAGCAGCCGGGATGCCGGTCAGTTCAAAGCGGCCGAGGGTCTTGTTGTCGGCTGCCATTTCACGTTCGCCCTGAAGGACGTGGACGTCGACAGACGGCTGGTTATCGACAGCTGTCGAGAAGACCTGGCTGCCGGAAGTCGGAATCGTCGTGTTGCGGTCGATGATCTTGGTGAAGACACCGCCGAGGGTTTCAATGCCCAGAGAAAGCGGCGTAACATCGAGGAGCAGGACGTCTTTGACATCGCCGACGAGGACACCGGCCTGGATAGCTGCGCCGATAGCGACACATTCATCGGGGTTGACGCCTTTGCTCGGTTCTTTGCCGAGGATGGATTTGATGGCATCCTGGACAGCCGGGATACGGCTGGAACCGCCGACGAGGATGATCTTGTCGATTTCGTCGATGGTGTAGCCCGAGTCAGCGATGGCTTTCTTGGTCGGTTCCATCGTAGCCTGGACGAGGTCTTCCGTCAATTCGTTGAATTTAGCACGGGTCAAGGTCAAATCGAGGTGTTTCGGGCCCGTAGCATCAGCCGTGATGAAGGGCAGGTTGATATTGGTCGAGAGGACCGTGGACAATTCGATCTTAGCTTTTTCAGCAGCTTCCTTGAGGCGCTGTTCAGCCATCTTATCCTGCGAGAGGTCGATGCCCGTTTCTTTCTTGAATTCGCTGATCATCCATTCCATGACTTTGTTATCGAAGTCATCGCCGCCGAGGTGCGTGTTGCCGTTGGTAGCCTTTACTTCGAAGACGCCGTCGCCGAGTTCGAGGATGGACACATCGAAAGTACCGCCGCCGAGGTCGAATACGAGGATCTTGCCGTCGCCGCCTTTATCGAGGCCATAAGCCAGGGCTGCTGCCGTCGGTTCGTTGACGATACGGAGAACGTCGAGGCCGGCGATCTTACCAGCATCTTTGGTAGCCTGGCGCTGGCCGTCGTTGAAGTATGCCGGAACGGTGATGACGGCCTGGGTGACTTTTTCGCCGAGGTAGCTTTCAGCGTCTTCCTTCAATTTCTGAAGGATCATAGCGGAAATTTCCTGCGGTGTATATTTCTTGCCCTGGATGTCTACGGTGTAGTTTTCACCCATGTGGCGTTTAATGGACGAAATGGTGTTTTCCGGGTTGGATACGGCCTGACGTTTTGCCAGCTGGCCGACGAGGCGTTCGCCCGTCTTGGAGAAGCCGACGACAGACGGTGTGAGGCGGGATCCTTCCGTATTCGTGATGACCGTAGGTTCGCCGCCTTCCATGACAGCTACTACGGAGTTTGTTGTACCTAAGTCAATACCAATAACTTTACTCATAAAAGATTCCTCCAATCTTATTTCAAACGATGATTAACCGTTGAATGCAACTTTGACCATGGCCGGACGCAGCGTCTTGTCGCCCAGGAGATATCCTTCCTGGAGGACTTCTACGACGACGTCGTCATCGTATTCGTCGCTGGGCACGCGCATGACGGCCTGATGATAATTGGGGTCGAAAGGTTTGCCGACGGCATCGATCTTGGTGACCCCTTCCTTTTCCAGGACGCCCAGGAGCTGTTTGTAAATCATTTCATAGCCGTCGATGAAGGATTTCACATCATCGGCCACCTTATCCTGCGGGACCTGCAGGGCCCGTTCGAAATTGTCGATGACCGGAAGGATGTTAGTGATGACGTCCATCTTGACGACTTCTGAAATCTGGAGCTTTTCAGCCGCTGTGCGTTTCTTATAGTTAGCAAAATCTGCCTGGAGCCGGACGAACTGCTGCTGGAGCTTGGCGGCCTTGTCGGCTTCCGCTTTGGCAGCAGCGTCTTTGGCATCCGGTGCCTTTTTATCGGCGCCTTCATCTGCCGCGGTTCCCTTGGCTTCGTCTACCTTTTCCTTAGCAGCATCTTCGGCGACTTTTTCCGCGTCTTCTGCTAATACGGTATCTTTTTCTTCTTTATTTTCTTTCTTACTCATGTCTGTGTACCCCTCCCTACTTATCGTCGTGGTAATGTACCAGCATATGTGTCACATGCTGTTTCATAAAGTCCAAAAGACCGATGATCTTGGCATACTCCATACGAGCCGGTCCCAAGACGGCCAGCTTGCCGAGGACTACATCATGGTCGGTAAAGGTCGCTTCAATGATGCTGCAATCATTGATAGACGACAATTTCGCTTCTTCGCCGATGCGGACCGTCACGGCCCCGCCTTCGCCCTCGTCGTGAAGGAGATTGGCGACGACATCCTGTTCTTCCAGCATGGTAAAGAGGCTCTTGGCCTTGTCGACGTCTTTGAACTCCGGCTTGTTCAGGAGCTCCATGGTCCCGCCTTTGTAGAACTGCTGGTCTTTATGGAAGGCCCGTCCCATGGCCCGGAAGGCCAGGCGGTACAATTCGACGTCGTCGACGATGGTCTCGTGAAAGGCTTCGATGGCCTTTTCATCGATATGGTCCATGGCCATGCCGGCCAGGTAGTTGGTCAGCCGCTGGGCGATGATGTTCAGATCGTCCAGGCTGGCACCGGCCGGTTTGGGGTAAATGCAGTTCTCTACCTGTCCCGTATCGGTGACGACGATCATGATGGCCCGGCGGTCATCGAGCGGTAAGAAGCGGATGTACTTCAGCTTGGAATTGAGCCGCTGTGACGCCATGACCAGGGTGACGTTGTGAGTGATCCTGGCCAGTAACTTGGCCGTCGACTGAAAAATCTGGTCGACGCTGCTCACTTTGTCCTGGAACCAGGCGCGGACGAATTGCTTTTCTGCGTCCGTGATCTTCGTCGGCTTGAGCAGGCAGTCGACGTAGAAGCGGTATCCCTTCAGCGACGGGATGCGGCCGGACGACGTGTGAGGCTGTTCCAGGTAGCCCATCATTTCCAGATCGAACATTTCGTTGCGGATCGTCGCGGCGCTGACGCCTAAGTCATACTTGCGGGCAATCGTTCTCGACCCGACAGGTTCGGCAGAGGAGATGTAATCCTGAATAATGGCTTGCAGTATTTTCTGTTTTCGTGCATCCAAATCCATCGTACTCACCTTCTGCTCATTTGACCATTTTTAGTGGTCTGACTATTTGACTTCTAAGACTATATATAAGATAGCATGGAGAATATGTTTTGTCAAGAGAATATAAGTCAAAAAGTCAAATTAGTTGTAAAAAAGAGCTGCCGCACATGCGACAGCTCTTTTTTCTGTAGGGGCGCCACGTTGGGCGCCCGCTCACACCCATCGGTCACAAGTATCTCACATATACCCAGCGGGCTCGCCACGTGCGAGCCCCTACAGTGAAATTCAACCTCTCCGGCCCTTTCGGGCCACCTCCCCTAGTAAGGGAGGCTTTATGCGCTGAGCCGCTTTTTCGTAGAGGCTCCTGGCCTTGGCGTAATCCTGTTTGACGCCCTTGCCCTGTTCGTAGCACTTCCCCAAGAGATACATGCTGGTCGTATCGCCTTTCTGCTGGGCCTTGTCGTACCACTGGGCAGCCTGGGCATCGCTCTGTTTTTCGCCCAGGCCGTTAGCGGCCATGAGGCCCAGGTAACGGCCGGCCTTCATGTTGCCGTCGTTCCAGGCCTTCTGGAAACATTCGCGGGCGACGTCGTAGTCCGTCGCACCGTCCTGGCCGTACAAGTAGGCAATGCCCGTGTTGAGCAGGGCTTTGCCCTGGGGGCTGCCCTTATGGACGCCGTTCTTGCCGTGCTGTTTGGCATCCATGCCGGCCGGTGCCTTTTTCTTCAGGACATCTTCGGCCTTGGTCTGTTCAAAGAGCCAGTCCCGGATGCCTTCGATATTGTAGGCAAAGGACCAGGTATACATGTGGCTGCCGTCCTTAAAGACCGTATAGTTGATGGGTGCCTGCTGGTCTTCCATGACCCGCATCATCTGTTCAAAGACAGGCGTACCGCCCGTGCTGTCCCACATGCGGCTGCGGGCGACGACAGCGCCGTCCTTTTCCCACAGGGCCGTCGCTTCGTTCATGCCCGGAAAGGCCTTGCTGTCGCCCTGGCAGACGGTGATCCAGAGGTTCTTGCCCTTGAGTTTTTCCATTTCCTGCGTATCCCACTGGCAGGCGACGAGGTACTGGCCGGCAAAGAGTTCCGGATAGGCGTCGCTGATGGCGATGTTGGCCATGCCGCCCTGGGACTGGCCCGTCCCGTAGATGCGGTCCTTGTCGACGCGGTACTTATTGGATACATCCATGATGAGGTCCGTCACCAGGGTCAGGCCCTGGGTCCACTGGTGGGTATCGGTGGTCATCATGCCGATAGAGCGGATGAGGTCTTCCGTATACTGCGGCGCCAGGACGATGGCCGGATGCTTGGCCTGTTCTTCCGGCGTTGCCCAGACGATGGCCCCGTTGCCCTGATAGAGGACGGCCTTGGGGTCGTTGATGTTGGCGCTGGCATCGGCGATGAAGACGACCATGGGATAAGTCTTGGCCTTGTCGGCGTCGTAATCTTTGGGCAGGTAAATATTATACGGCATTTCATAGCCCGTAGCCGGGTCCTTATATATATAAGTTTTAAAGGCGTCCTTGACGGCATCGACGGTCTTGTCGGCAGCCAGGGCCGTCGTCGTCGGGCCATAAGCCGTGCCATCCGTCGCGTAGATCGTCCCGGTCTGGCTGACAGCGACGCTCAGGTCCGGTGCCTTGCGGTCGGAATACATGGGCGCATCGCCGCCGTTCAAGGCGTTGGAGCCTTCTTTGCCCTTATCGCCCTGGTCATCTTTGGACTTGTTCTGGGAAGCTGCCGTCGGCAAGGGCGTAGCCGGATGGACTAGGCTGACGATGACGTAACTGCCCTTCTTGCCGGCCAGGGCCGTTTCCGGCGCATCATTGGTATAGACCTTGTCGATTGTCTTGCCGGCGACGGTGAAATCCGACGCCTTCAGGCGGCTGGCATCAATGGTCTTGGGATAATGAAGGGCTACAGCCGATACGCTTTCGCCGTCACCATAGACCGTACTCAAGGCCGTCACGTCGCGGATAGAAGATGGAGCCGCTGTCGCCGCTGCCGTCGCCGTCACGGCCGTCTGATCCAAGCCATCCACTGCCGGTGCGGCCCAGACAGGAGCCGTCAGGCTGAGGGCACAGCAGAGCACAGCCAGAGCGGGAATATGTTTACCTTTCATGAAGAGGTCACCTCGAATTGAAATTTTTTTGCAATTCATTATACCACGCCTGGTTCGCCTTCCTGTGGCCGTTGTAACACAATTTTGTGAAAAGGCTAGTGGCTCGTAATTCGTGGCTCGTGGCTCTCCTTATAGGAGAGCTGTCAGCGAAGCTGACTGAGAGGTTGCTCAACAGAAAAGGGCCTGCCGCATAGCGACAGGCCCTTTTCTATTAGGAGTCAAACAATGGAATTACTTACCTTCGAAAGTTGCTTTGCGTTTTTCGCAGAAAGCAGCCATGCCTTCCTTCTGGTCGGCTGTGGAGAAGCAGAGACCGAAGACTTCAGCTTCATAAGCGATACCGGTTACGACGTCGCAGTTGATGCCGCGGTTGATGGCAGCTTTGGAGAGCTGTACAGCAATCGGAGCGTTCTTAGCGATCTTCTTAGCCAGTTTAACAGCAGCCGGCATTAATTCTTCCTGCGGGAAGACTTCGTTGACCAAGCCGATAGCTTTTGCTTTTTCAGCGTCGATCATGCCGCCCGTGTAGATGAGTTCTTTAGCGTGGCCGCGGCCGACGACACGGGTCAGGCGCTGTGTGCCGCCGAAGCCCGGAGTGATGCCCAGACCGACTTCCGGCTGGCCGAATTTAGCGTTTTCAGCTGCATAGCGGATATCGCAAGCGCAGGAGAGTTCGCAGCCGCCGCCGAGAGCGAAGCCGTTGATAGCTGCGATGACAGGCTGCGGCAGGTTTTCGATTTCCGTGAAGACGTTCTGACCGAACTGGCCCCATTCGCGGCCTTCAGCAGCGTTCTTGGAAGCCATTTCTTTGATGTCAGCGCCAGCGACGAAGGATTTAGCACCTGCGCCGGTGATGATGACGACTTTGATAGCTTTATCAGCTGCGACTTTTTCGACAACGTCCTTCAATTCGCTGACCGTAGCCTGGTTCAGGGCGTTCAGAGCTTTCGGACGATTGATGGTGATCGTTGCAATACCGTCTTCGACAGCAAAAAGAATGTTCTGGTAATCCATGAGAAAAACCTCCTAAATACATATAATAGTGTTAATAGTATAGTAATAGAAATAGTATGTACAACAGGCTGCCCTCCCCAAAGGGACTCCTGCCAGTCAGACCGCCCCTGCCGACAGGATAGGCGCACTGTCAATACGCGCATGAGATTCTAAAATAATACGGGGTGTGAAAGTCACGCCCCGTATTCGATTAGCAGATCGCTAACTTATTTCGTGTAATCGTAGAAGCCTTTGCCAGTCTTACGGCCGAGGTAACCTGCCTGGACATATTTCTTGAGCAATGCGCAAGGACGATATTTCGGATCGCCGAAGCCTTCGTAGAGGACTTCCATAACGTGGAGAACGACGTCGTTACCAATAAGGTCGCAGAGAGCCAGAGGTCCCATCGGATGGTTGAAGCCGAGTTTGCAGACGTTATCGATGTCTTCTTTGGAAGCAACGCCTTCCATCAAAGCCTGGATAGCTTCGTTCAGCATCGGGATGACGATACGGTTGCCAGCGAAGCCCGGGAAGTCGTTAACTTTGACCGGTGTTTTGCCGAGGTCTTTCGAAAGTTTGTCGATCTTTTCATACGTTTCTTCAGAAGTAGCGATGCCGTTGATGACTTCAATCAATTTCATGACCGGTGCCGGGTTGAAGAAGTGCATGCCGATGACTTTGTCCGGGCGTTTCGTAGCTGCGCCGATCTGGGTGATAGCCAGGGACGAAGTGTTGGATGCGAGGATCGTGTGTTCCGGGCAGAGTTCGTCGAGTTCTTTGAAGATAGCCGATTTGATCTTCAAGTCTTCGATAGCTGCTTCAACGACGAGGTCGATGTCTTTCATGTTATCAGCCGTACGGGTTACGAAGCCAGAAACGCGAGCCATAGTTGCGTCTTTGTCTTCCTGGGTCATTTTGCCTTTGGAGACCTGTTTGGTCAGCTGTTTTTCGATTTTAGCTTTGCCGCCAGCGATGAATTCGTCTTTAATATCGTTCAAGACGACATCCCAGCCGTGCGTTGCGAAAACCTGTGCAATGCCAGAACCCATTGTACCTGCACCAATAACCATTACTTTACTCATGTTTAACTCCTCCTTCGTCGCGTGATTTTTTTCACTAGATTCTTCTAAAAAAATCACGCACGTTCTAAATAAGATTCACTGCTTACACTGATAGTATACCACACTTCCCAAAAAAATCCACTAAAAAACGGCACTTTTTTCAATTTTTCACATTTATGACATGCGTTTTATGCAATAATCAAGAAGTCAAATTACTTCTTTGCATCATTCGATAGAATTATCTCATAGATCTATGTGACGTTATGAACTTACGTCATGGGAGATACTTCTATTTTTCACAAAGTGCATGGGTAGGGATTCCCTTTGGGAATCCCTACCCGCAGGTCGCGCG